>JAJXYA010000032.1 GCA_021780795.1 Bacillota bacterium
GTACTCTTGCAGTAGTTGCAGTGATTTTTAATGAATCATCATGAAGAATCTTTCTTGTTTCATTAATCATCTTTTCTTCTTCTTTAGTGTAGCCATTTTCTAAAAATACATCGATATGAGGTAAAATGTTGTATGCTATAGGATAAGGGAATTTTTCTTCTTTTTCTCCTTTAACACCATTTTCTAAGTCTTTATATCCACCTATTCCTGCACCTGAAACAGCTTGATAAGTAGAATAAACTATTCTTTTTATTCCATACTTATCATATAAAGGCTTAAGAGCTACAACAGCTTGTATTGTTGAACAGTTTGGATTTGCAATAATTCCTTTGTTCCATTTAATATCTTCTGGGTTAACTTCTGGAACAACTAGTGGAACGGTAGGATCCATTCTCCAGGCACTGCTGTTGTCTATTACAGTTGAACCGTATTTTGCAAAAATAGGTGCAAATTCTGTACTAGTTGAGCCACCAGCTGAAAACAAAGCAAAATCTATCTTTTTATTTTTTATATTATCTTCCTTTAATTCTTCAACTTCTACTTCAGTGTTTTTAAATTTAAGTATTTTTCCAGCAGAACGCTTAGAAGCAAAAAAGTATATTTCATTAACTGGAAAATTTCTTTCTTCTAAAACTTCTATAAATTTGTTACCCACCATTCCAGTGGCACCTACAACGGCAACGTTGAATTTCATATTTATCCCTCCAAAAATGTCTTTGGTTTCTATTATATATCGTATGAAAGAAAAATCATATAGTTTTCAAATAATTAAGGTAAATTTATATTGAAAAATGATTGTATCATAATGCAAAAATGCATATAATAAATTATCGAAAAATGACAGCTGTTGATAAATTGTCAAAATGGGCACATAATATTTGAAATAATTAATAAATAGTTATAAATTGTAACGATAAATTATGAAAGTGCAAATTGATTATTGACGTTAAAATTATATTATGGTATTATTAAGAAATAAAAATTCAATAAAATAGTAATTTAACAGTAATATAGATAAATTGTATCGTGTCGAAACTAATGTAAAATTGTCGATATTATGAAAAAACTTAAATAGATTGAAATTTTAATTTATTTAAAAGTATATTTAATTTTTGTGCTATAAAAATTTACATTATTTATGTTTCATAAGGATATCTTCATAATAATATGCACAAATTAATAAATGGGGAAATTCTTTTTGATAAAGCTTGTAAAATTTTATTTATCTTGTTTAAAAAGATTTGCAAGCAGTTGAATAATAAAGGGGGAAATTTAATGAAAAAAGGAAAATTGACAGTAGCGTTGTCAAGCGCATTGCTATTAGCATTAGCAGTGACAGGATGTGGTTCAAATGCTACGGGAACAACAGCAGCAAAAACAGATTTAACTTCAAAAACTACTGAGCTTATAAGTGCAAAAAGCCCAGACAAAGTACCTGCAAGTGCAAAGGCTAGAAAGGATACTTTAATTATTGGAATGGATGCACCAGATGGTACTTTCAACTTATTATTTTGTACATCTTCCTACGATCAGTATATTGCGGAAACAGTAATGGATGGACTTATGGCTTCAGATGATAATGGAAATATGGTTCCAGCTATTGCAGATAAGTACACTATATCTTCTGATGGCTTAAATTATACTTTTCATATTAGATCAAATGCTAAATTTAGCGATGGAACACCAGTAACTGCTGATGACGTTGCATTTACTTATACAGTAATGGCTGACCCAGCATATGCTCAAGACGGTTCTCAAGATATTTCAGGTGTTGGAATTAAAGGCTTTAATGCTTACAATTCTGGAAGTGCAACAAGCGTTTCTGGTATTAAGGTTGTAGATCCAAGCACTATAGAATTTACTTTAAACAAACCAAATTCTTCAGCTTTAGTTCAACTTGGTGGAATGGGTATCATGTCCAAAGCATACTATGGAAAAGGCTACACTAAAGGGAATTTAAAATCTATTGAGGCATTAAATTCAGCACCAATGGGCTGTGGTCAATATATATTTAAATCCTTTAAGCCAGGTCAAGAAGTTGATTTAGTTGCTAACGACAATTATTATAGAGGAAAGCCTAAAATTAAAAATATAATTTATAAAGTTACTACTGACACTAATAGAGTTACAGAATTAACTTCTGGTGATACAGATATAGATATGGAAGCTGGTTCACCACAATATTATCAACAACTTGAAGCTGCAGGATTTTTAAACATACAAACATTCCCAACTAACGGATATGGTTATATTGGATTAAATGATAAAGATCCTATTTTAAGCGATGTAAGAGTTAGACAAGCATTAGCTTATGGCTTAAACAGAAAAGAAGTAGTAAGTGCAGTATATAAGCAATATGCTGATGTTATGAATATTCCGGTTTCAAAGGTTTCACCAACATTTACAACAAGTGGAGTAACAGACTATACCTTCGACCCAGCTAAAGCTAATAAGCTATTAGATGAAGCAGGCTGGAAAAAAGGTGCAGATGGAATAAGACAAAAAGATGGAAAGATATTACAACTTAATTTTTTAGCTTCTAACCCTAATGTAGTAAATGATGCTTTAATACCTATAGCTGAAAAAGATTATCAAGATATAGGAATCAAATTTGTTCCAGAAACTATGGACTTTAACACAGTTTTAAGCAAGGCTAAAAGTTATAATTATCAAATGTTATTTATAGCATCTGGCTTAACTTCTGATCCGACAACAGATTTACAAATTAGTTATGGAACTAAGGGTGCTCAAAACTACTCTCAATACTCTAACCCAGCTTTAGACAAAGCAATTAGCGATGCATACGGTCAGCTTAATGCTGCAAAGAGAACAACTATTTTACAAGGCGCTTACAAGATAGTAAACAATGATTTGCCAAGTATACCTTTATATCAAAGAAAAGACTTGTGGGCAATTAGTTCTAGAGTAACTGGTTTCGATATAACACCTTACAAAGATTTCACAAATAGCTTGTGGAAAGTACAAATTAAATAATACTTTTTTATGCCTGACGTTTTTCGTCAGGCATATATTAACGAAGATGGAGGATAAGATGAAGCAATATATTATAAGAAGAGTACTTCTGATGATACCTATATTAATAGGCGTATCATTTTTGATTTACATGATATTTACATTGGCTCCAGGTAATATTGTTACAGTTAGGTCAACAGGTCATATGACAGCAGCAACTCAGGCTAAAATGATGCATGAATATCATTTAGATCAACCTAAAGTTGTTCAATATTTATATTGGGCAAAGGATGCAATAGTAGGTAATTTTGGTGAGTCTTATAAATTTAAGGCACCAGTTTCTAAGGTAATGGGTGAATTTATTTGGAATTCCTTCTTTTTGTCGTTAGCGTCCTTTATAGCAGCCTTTGCTATTGCTATTCCTATAGGAATAATTTCAGCTACAAAACAGTATTCAATTTTTGATAAAGTTTTCACCGTAATTTCTTTAGCAGGTATTTCTATACCATCTTTCTTTTTAGGATTGGTTTTGATAAAGATTTTCGCTATTGATTTACCTATTTTTCCACTTTCAGGCATGACGACTACTGGAAGCAATAATACTGGTTTGGCTTTTGTAGGTGATGTACTCTATCATATGGTGCTTCCATTTTTAGTGTTAACCTTCCAAAGTATTGCAAGTATAATGAGATATGTAAGAACTAGTATGCTAGAGGTTATAAGGCAAGATTACATTAGAACAGCTAGAGCTAAAGGTTTAAAAGAAAAAGTTGTAATTTATAAGCATGCTTTGAGAAATGGATTAATTCCAGTAATAACTTTATTTGGAATATTATTACCATCACTATTTGCAGGTGCAATAGTTACTGAATATATATTTTCATGGCCAGGAATTGGTAATGTAACACTTCAAGCAGTTAATGTTAGAGATTATCCTTTGTTAATGGGAATAAATATGCTTTTAGCTGTATTAACATTAGTTGGTAACTTGATTGCAGACGTTAGTTATGCAGTAGTAGACCCTAGAATTAGACTAAAGTAGGAGGTGAAGTAATGGAAAGTAATGTTGAAATAAAAATAAATAAAGATGAAGTAAAAACTGTAAGGCCTGCTTTAGTTGTTTGGAGAAGATTGAAGAGAAATAAGCTTGCTATTGCCGGATTAGTAATTTTAATTTGCATGATACTAATTTCAATTTTTGGGCCATTTTTATCACCTTATAATCTAGAAAGTATGGATACAGCAAATCTTTATAGCCCACCATCCTTTGCACATTTATTAGGAACAGACCAGCTTGGACGAGATATATTATATAGAGTAATGTATGCTGGAAGAATATCTATTGCAGTTGGATTTGTTGCTATTATACTAGAAGTAATACTTGGAAGTATTTTGGGTTCTATTGCAGGATATTATGGTGGAATTGTAGATACTATAATAATGAGATTTGTAGATATTATGCTTTGTGTTCCTATGCTTCCTATTTTGATTGTTCTTGCTACAGTAATGTCTGATTTAAAGGTTCCTACTCAATATAGAATTATTGTAGTTATGTTTATAATTGGAATGCTGTCTTGGCCAAGCTTATGCAGAATTATAAGAGGACAAATTCTTACTTTAAGAGAGCAGGAATTTATGCAAGCTGCAGAAGCACTTGGTTTATCAGATAGAAGAAAAATGTTTAAGCACTTATTACCAAATACTGTACCTACAATAATTGTAACCGCAACTTTAGATATTGGCGGAGCAATACTATATGAATCTATTTTAAGCTTTTTAGGTCTTGGAGTTATACCGCCTACACCATCTTGGGGAAATATGGTACAAGTTGTATCAGACCTTTATTCAATGCAAAATTATCCATGGCTTTGGATTCCACCTGGTATTTGTATTTTTGTGACTGGTATGTCTATTAACTTTTGTTGTGAGGGTCT
>JAJXYA010000380.1 GCA_021780795.1 Bacillota bacterium
AATAATAAATCCTTAGGTCTTGATATAAAAATATTGTTTAGAACAGTATTTAAAGTTTTAAGAGCAGAGGGAATTCTTGAAGGTGGAAATCAAAAGACAGATTCAAAAGATTTTTCAGCATAAATTTGGGGTGATTTAAAATGGAGGATTTGCTGATTGTTGGTGCTGGTGGGCATGGCAGAGTAGTGGCAGAAACTGCAGAACTTACTGGCAGATGGGAAAATATTGTGTTTCTAGACGATAGAATGGACACAGACACGGTTTTAGGGCATAAGATTATTGGAAAACTTAACGAGTATGAAAGATTTACAAATAAATGTAAAGATGCTATTGTATGTATAGGTGACAATGAAAAAAGACTAGATTTAATTGAGAAACTATTAAAGGTAGGATACAAAGTTCCAGTAATTATTCATCCTAAGGCATCAGTAAGTAAGTATAGCAATATTGGTGAGGGAAGTGTGATACTTGCTGGGGCTGTGGTTAATACGGGGGTTAGTATTGGCAGGGGATGTATTATTAATATAAATAGTTGTGTTGATCATGATTGTATCATTGAAGATGGAGTACATATTGTAAGCGGTGCAATTATAAGAAGTATGGCTAGAATAGGAAGGTTATCTACAATTAGGGCTGGGGCTTGTGTGAAAGCGGGGACTGTTTTAAATGCCAATACTATAATATGCCAAGGTGAAGTAGTTTAAATTTTTGTTAGCAAAAAAGCTGTGTGTGCTAGTTTAGAAAATACTAATTTGGAAAATATTAAAACAGGAAAAATTATTTTTCTGAATTTAACATACACAGAGGTGTTAGTACAATGTTATTAAGAAAAAAATATACTAAAGGGTTTACGTTGATTGAATTGATAGTGGTTATTTCTATAGTTGGGATTTTGCTGCTGTAGTAGTGCCTACTTATGGTGGATATATAAAAAAGGCTAAAGAAGAGGTTTGTAAGGGGAATTGTTTGCAGGTGGAGAGAGATTATGAGATGTATTTGGAAGAAGAGGGAATAGAACATAGTGAGGTTGCTTTTGAACAGTTTCTAGAGGGATATGGAAAGAAATTGTGTCCGGAGTATGGTGAAATTAACTATGTGGATGGGAAGGTTAAGTGTAGTGTACATAGTGAAGTAGATGATGAAAGTGATGAGGGAGATGTTCCATTTTTGTAATGGAGATTGAATGTTGAGGGCTAAGTGAGCATGTCTATTGTACAACCTGCACCCAGTGCAAAGTTAGAATGGAGTTTGGATAAGACAAGCTATGATTGCTTGCGTGCCCTTGATTTATAAGGGCTGAAGGGCTATTAATAAATGTAAAAATGTACAATTTTTAATATTTATCGACTTTTCAAAGTGAGAATGGTGAAGGGATTAGAGTTTAAAATAGGACAAGGAGTTAGGTGAAATGAGTTTAGTGCAGAAAGAAAACATACATAGAAAAGTAGCAAATATTGCAGTTTCTGTAATTATAGCTACATACAGAAGAGATGTATCACTTAAGAGAGCATTAGAATCTCTTATCAACCAAACTTATGAAACAACAGAAATTATTGTTGTTGATGATAATGCTGAAGCTGAGTGGAATAAGAAAGTTAAGGATATTATAGATGAAATGAATTTATTACATCCTATTATATATATTGAAAATGAAGTAAATAAGGGGTCTGCTGAAACTAGAAATATTGGAATAAAAGTAGCTACTGGAGAATACATTACTTTTCTTGATGATGATGATATATATTTACAAAATAAAATAAAAAATCAAGTAAAGCATATGATAGAGAAAAATTCAGATTTTAGTATAACAGATTTAGATTTATATGATGAAAATGAAAGACTCATTGAAAAAAGAACTAGAAAATATATCAAAAGAAATTATAAGGAAGATTTACTTAGATATCACCTTATGCACCATATGACAGGGACAGACACTTTAATGTTTAAAAAAGATTATTTATTAAATATAGGAGGCTTTCCACCTATCAACGTAGGTGATGAGTTTTATTTAATGCAGAAAGCTATAGAGACTGGGGGAATATTTAGCTACTTACCACATTGTGATGTACAAGCATATGTACATACAGAAACCGATGGATTATCAAGTGGGGAATGCAAAATTAAAGGCGAGAATGAGTTGTACGAGTATAAGAAAAGCATATTTGGTGAGTTAGATATAAAGACGATTCGTTATATAAAAATGCGACATTATGCTGTTTTGGCGTTTGCTGAGGTTAGAAGAAAAAGAGTATTTAACTTTTCAAAAAATGCAATTAGTTCGTTTATTTCTAGCCCAGTGGATTGTATTAAATTGTTTATAGAAATACTTTAAATATTTGAGACAATAAGTAAATGCATTGATTTAATTATATAAAGACTTAATTTGAAGAATCGTTAGAAATATAAATTTATAGTTAGAAAACTTCATGTAAATAACGAATATACTCGCACTAGAATATGAAAGTCTATTTTTGATGTATTTAGTTAATATAAGATATTTGCATGAAGATGACTAGTAAAGAATATGTAGTTTTTTAGAGATATACTTCTTATATAATCAGATTTTATAAGGATAAGTCTTGTAATAGAAAATAAATATAATTTTTGGAGGGTAATATGAAAAGAGCATTAATAACAGGGATAACAGGACAAGATGGTTCATACTTAACAGAATTACTTATGGAGAAAGGTTATGAAGTTCACGGTATCATAAGAAGAGCAAGTACATTTAATACAAAGAGAATAGATCATTTATTTGAAAATCCTGAGATAGGAAATAAAAGACTATTTCTTCATCACGGAGATTTAACGGATTCAAGTAATTTAAATAGATTAATTGAGAAAATTGAACCGGATGAAATATATAACTTAGCAGCTCAAAGCCATGTGCAGGTGTCCTTTGAAGTTCCAGAGTATACTGCGGAGACAGATGGTATAGGTACACTTAGAATACTTGATGCAATAAAAGAGAGTGGCTTAAAATGCAAATTTTATCAAGCATCTACATCAGAATTGTTTGGAGGTCTTCCGGGTACAGCACCACAAAGTGAAAAAACTCCTTTTTATCCAAAGAGCCCATATGGAGTAGCAAAATTATATTCATACTGGATAACAGTAAATTATAGAGAATCCTATGATTTATTTGCTTGTAACGGTATATTATTTAACCACGAATCTCCAAGAAGAGGAGAAACATTTGTTACTAGAAAGATTACAAGAGCAGTAGCTTCTATTATGGCAGGCAAACAAGAAAAGCTATCCCTTGGAAACATGGATGCAAAAAGAGATTGGGGATTTGCTGGAGACTATGTAGAAGGAATGTGGAGAATGCTTCAACAGGACAAGCCGGGTGATTATGTATTAGCTACTAATGAAACTCATACAGTGAGAGAATTTGTTGAACTTTCATTTAAAGAAGTAGGAATAGACATAGAGTGGAAGGGGACTGGTGTAGATGAAAAAGGCTATGATAAAACTACAGAAAGAATATTGGTAGATATAAATCCAAGATACTTTAGACCAGCAGAAGTTGAACTTTTATGGGGAGACAGTTCTAAAGCAGAAAAAGAGATTGGCTGGAAAAGAAAAGTTAGCTTTGAAGGCTTAGTAAAAATGATGGTAGATTCTGATATGAAAGAAATTGCAGGTGTAAGTTCAAAAGCGTATATAGAAGCAGCTGCAACAAAGTAAGATTATGAAAACTATAGCTTTTTATATATCAGACCACGGCTTTGGACATATAACTAGAAACATTCCTATCATTAGAAGTATTTTAGATACTTCTAATGATATAAGGATAATTGTTAAATGTGGTGAAAAACATATTCAGTTTATGAAAAGTTTATTAGAAGATTATTCTTCAAGCATCGAATATTATGAAGAAAATACAGATGTAGGACTTATATTAAAAGAAGGTTCTATAGAAGTAGATAAGAATAGATTAAAAGTAAAGTTATATGATTTTATAAATTCTTGGGAAGAAAGAGGAGAAAAGGAAAAAGAGTTTTTGCAAAATAACGATGTAAGTTTAGTTGTAAGCGATATTATACCGTGGATTTTTAAAGCCTGTAGTGATGGTAAGGTTAAAAGTATATTAATATCTAACTTTACTTGGATGGAAATATACAAAGAACTATTTAAAGATGAATATATAGATAAATCATACCTTAATAGTTACGGTTTAGCTGATGAAACTTTTATATATCCACTAAGTGGATGTATAAATCAATATGCTATAAATCCTAAGCATGTAGGATTATGTTGCAGGGATTTTAATGATCGAAAGGTAAAAGAAATAAGGGATAAATTTAAAATGCCGATTGTATTTGTAAGTGTAGGAAGGTCTGTTCAACTAAATAAAACTATAAATGTGGAGAAATTACCATATGTATTTGTTTTTACAGATGGAATTAATCTTGTAGGTAGTAATACTTACAGATTACCTATAGAAATCCAGAATACTCAAGATTATATAAAAGCTTCAGACTATGTTCTTACAAAAGCTGGTTGGTCAACAGTAAGTGAAGCAATATGTGCTAAAAAACCAATTATAGTTATAGATAGAAAAGAAGTAACGGAAGATCGTAAAACTATAGAAAACTTATTAGATTTGGGTATAGCTTTGACTATCAAAAATCATGAGATTAATGAAAAAGATTTAAGAAGAATTCTTTTAGAAGTAGAGAGCAAAAGAAGTAATTATTTGAACATAAAAGATTTGTATAATAACAAAAGCAATATCATAGCACAAAAATTGATATATGCTTTATATAAGTGAGGAGTGAAGAGCGTGGAAAAGAATGCAAAGATATATGTAGCTGGACATAGAGGTTTAGTTGGCTCAGCTATAGTTAGAAATTTGAAACAAAAAGGCTATACAAACATAATGGGAAA
>JAJXYA010000150.1 GCA_021780795.1 Bacillota bacterium
GAAGAAACTGTTTCCAGTTTCTTCTATGGGGTCTGATATTTTTCCAAAGATTGGAAGAAGTTCAAATAATCTCTGATTGCTAATATAAACCTTCTCTATTTTGCTCTAAGTGAGTTAATAAAATCATCTATCATGGACTGAAAGCTTTCTTCCAAATTTACTTCACCGTGGAAATATCCAAAGGAATATAAGGAGACAAAACCATGTAAAAGGCTCCTTAAGGTCCTGCCTTTATGGGCCAATTGAGTTTTATCCTTGATATAAAAATCTAAAATCTGATATATAATACCGGTGGTTTCCTTTGCTAAACGATATACTTCCTCATCTTCTGTACTCGGAATATTCATGAAGAGTCCATAAGCAGTTGCATTTTCAAAAGCAAAATCTCTATAGACATGAGCAAACTCCCTGATAGCTGCTTCCCCACTTTTACCAATCAATCTTTTCATTAATCCTGCATTCAAATCATTTAAGAGATATACCGTCATTCCTATTCTAAGATCATCCATATTGTTGAAATGATTATATAAAGAAGGATATTTTATACCAAGTCCTTCTGCAATTTTAGTGAAAGTGACCTGATTAAGGCCAATTTCATCGGCTAATGAAAAAGCAGCCTGAATAATTTTTTCCTTTGTTAAGTTTCGTTTTTGCATGAGCATATCACTCCTTGTAATTCCACTTCTTAAGAATAGTTTAGCATTATACAACAGTTTTATCAAACTATAATTTATAGTTTACAAACTATAAATTATAGTTTATTATTATTTTAGAAAACATAATATGTATTTTATTAATGTTTCGTAATGAAACTACATACAGGAGTGAATATTTATGGCAATGTGGAAGAGAAATTTAATAGTTTGTTGGTTTGGTATGTTCGTAACAGGTATAGGAATGAGCCAGATTGCACCGGTAATGCCTCTTTATATAAGGCATCTTGGCGTTTCCAATGCTTCTTCAATTTCGGAGTTTTCAGGAATTGCCTTTGGAATCACCTATATTGTTTCAGCTATTTTTTCACCTATTTGGGGAAATGCTGCTGATAAATTTGGACGAAAACCAATGCTCCTAAGGGCAAGTCTTGGTATGGCAGTGGTAATAGCCTGTATGGGACTAGCACCAAATGTATATGTACTTATTGGACTTAGAGTACTGCAGGGGGCTATCACCGGCTACAGCACAGCTTGCACTACACTTATTGCAACCCAGACTGATAATGAGCATGCAGGATACGCGTTAGGGACACTTTCAACGGCAAGTATTGCAGGATCACTTATTGGACCAACCATTGGAGGTCTAATTGAAGATACATTTGGGTTACAACCTGTATTTTTTATAACAGGTGCACTGCTCTTAATTGCTTTTATTGCAACTCTTCTATTTGTAAAAGAATCTTTTGTGCGTGAAGATAAAAAGCCTCTCAGTGCCAGGGAAGTTTGGAATAGTGTTCCTGAAAAGAACTTGACTATTGTTTTGTCTGTGACATTTTTTATAATAACTCTGGCATTATATACTATTGAACCAATCGTAACTGTATATGTTACACAGTTAAGCAAAGATACCAGTCATATTGCGCTTATATCCGGATTGGTATTCTCAGTCTCGGGCCTGGCCAATTTAATTGCTGCTCCAAGTTTAGGTAAACTTTCTGACAAAGTAGGAGCCCATAAAGTTATATTAATTGCGCTTGTAGCTGCAGGACTGATTTATATACCACAGGCCTTTGTAAAAAATCCCTGGCAGCTGACGGAGCTTCGCTTTTTATTAGGATTAACTCTAGGAGGATTAAATCCATCTGTGAATACACTAGTTAAGAAGATTACACCAGCTTCTATCACCGGGAGAATTTTTGGCTTTACTATATCGGCAGGTTATTTAGGTATATTTGGAGGTTCTGTTCTAGGAGGACAAGTAGCAGCCAGGTTTGGTATTAGTTATGTTTTCTTTATTACAAGCGCATTGCTGTTATTAAATGCTGTGTGGGTTTATTTTAAATTGTATAAAAAATTAACTTAAATTAGTGAGACATAACTATTGATAATTGTTATGGGCTTTAAGGAATACAGGAGGCATGACAATTAATAATTGTCATGTACCAATAAGGAATACAGGAGGGTTTTAAAATGAAAATTAAATGGTTTGGACAGTCATGCTTTATGATAACATCTGAAAATGGGACGAAAATACTGATGGATCCTTATAAAAATGCGTTGGGGTATAAATTGCCGGAAGAAATTGCAGCAGACATAGTAGCAACAAGTCATAATCACAGTGATCATAATCATATAAGTGCAGTAAAGGGCAGTTTTGTACACATAAATGGAATCGGTAGGTTTTCAGAACTTGGCATAGAAATAAAAGGTGTGGAAACTTTTCACGATAAAGTCTCAGGAGCCAAGAAGGGTAAAAACACCATATACAACTTTAAAATTGATGGAATAAATGTTTGCCATTGCGGTGATCTAGGACATACTCTGGATTCTAATCTTGTAGAGGAAATAGGAAATGTAGACATACTGCTTCTTCCTGTTGGCGGTGGATTTACAATAGATGCCTTTGATGCAGTAAATGTAATGAAGCAGTTAAACCCCGCAGTGGCTATACCTATGCACTACAGAACAAAAGCATTAGGGGTATTGGGTCTCGCATTTGCCAAGGTTGATAAATTTATATCGGCTTCAGGGCTACAAGCAAAAGAGCATACAGAACTTGAATTAAACAGTGTAAATATTAAAGATTATTCAGGGATTGCTGTGCTTAAATATGATTAAAATTCGTCTTTATGATTTGAAAAAGCTTCCGTGTAGAATGATTCCATTGGAAGCTTTTTAAATCATCAATATTTATATTTTCGAATATATATAACAAAAAAATCCACTCAACTTGTTTTCAAAAGAAATTAAGCTACCCTTGCTCAGCTAAGTGCGGTGGCACTAGGGTTCTCCGTATTTTGAAGTCGAAAGGTTAAACCATACCATAATTAAAAAATGCTTAGTGACCATATCACTAAGCATTTTTAGAACATTTATTTTATTAGAGTTTATTGGGTTTAATTAGTATGCTTAAAAAGCATACCACAACTTAAATATTAGTATATACCATCATTGTCACCAAAAGCTGGTTGAGTTAATAATAAATCTTCATAGGTGCACAAGTTGTTTTTCAAAGCATTTTTTCTTAATACTAAATATAGCTCAGCATTTGTGGCATTCTCGTAAGGCATTACAAAGAATACGCCTATTCCTAGAGCTAATGACCCTAAAAAGTACCAACCAATAAATGATAAGTCTAATACAAACATGTCAAATTTATGTCCCATAGTCATCTCATTACTTAGAGTAATGGCTTCTCTAACTCCAATGTTGGGATTGTCTGCAAGAATATATGGTACCATTCTGTAGGCATAGGACTTAATAATACCAGGTATGATTAGTAGTAGAGTCCAAAGAAAAGTAAAAACACTTCTCAATAACATGGTTTCTACTATTTTCATATAGTTTTGTCCATCAAACCCAAAGCTGAAACATTTTCTACTATCTTTATATTGAGCGGACTTAACAAAAAATCTTCGTCCTCCTACTTCTAAAGAATACCCAATAAAAATACGAAAAGCTATTGCTAGTAGTATAAGCACAATGATCCAAGTTGCTATAAATCTCCAATTTATAAACTCATAACTATTGATATTTAAATAAATAGAGTCCCTTGAATTTCTATAGTTAGATCCACCACCATTACCACCACCACCAAAGCTATGATTTCCTCCTACTAAAGCAAGGACTATACTAACCCCAAATGCACTCCAATAGATTTCTCTTAAAACTGCTTTCGCTTTGTCTTTTAATTCTTTTCTAGACCACATATACATCCCCCATTTAAATTATTAACTTAATTGCTTTTTGTAAAATTAGCAATTTCTATTTTTATGATACAATAATAAGCAATCAATATAATTATATTATACAGTAATTAATACTATGTAACAAGTTGAAGAAAAACATTTATTTAACTCTATTGACTAATCTTACATACAAAATCTCCTTAGTGCTCCTAATTGCTTGGTTTTTCTCAGGTTTTGAAGTTAGATGAATTTTTTGGAACTGATTTTTTTGATGATGATATTTATAATAGATATAAAGATAGTGAAAAGTTACACTAAAATGAAATTATTTATAGATTTAAGTAATATTATAGAATATAGGCAATGATAGATGAAAATGACGGTGGCCAAATGATAATCAATAGGGGGGGAAGTATGTTAATTTGTCCAAACTGTAAAAGTGAGTATCAAGAGGGGTATGCAATTTGTAATGACTGTCAGTGTGAATTAATTGAAAAACTTGAAGTTGATGAAGAAGATATGACTGTTAAAGGGGATTCAAAGATAAGTCAATTCATTGGTAAGTTATTAATTTTTGGTGCTGTCCTAGTCATAGGCTTTATAATTCTAATGGGCAGCATAAATTTAGGTGAACATGATATGTCAAATCTTATGAAGGCTCATGGAGGTAGTATGGATACTAACACGTATTTAATTTATTTGAAACAATCTATAATAAAGTACAGAGCTTTGGGTTCAATATTATCATTATTATGTGGAATTGGTATACTAGCAACTACAAATAGTAAGTCATAAACACGTTAGAAGATTCATAGTAAAAGACTAAAAAAATATAAAGTGTATTTTGATAATACCCCCTAAAACTTAAAAAGTTCTCCGTATATATAGGTGAAGACACAAAAACCCACAAATGCAAATTAAAAAATAATATACATACGGAGGAATACAACATGAAAAAAATAGCAATTTTAGTAGCCACAGTTTTGGTATTGGGAGGCATCAGCACACGAACTTACGCAACAGAAGTTAATACTGAAACTAAAC
>JAJXYA010000184.1 GCA_021780795.1 Bacillota bacterium
GATTTGTTAAAAATGAAAGATGGGAAATATATCGAATGGAAATAAAAAAAGAAGGAACAGTAGAAATTGAAGCTGTTTTTGATTATAATGAGTCTCATGCTTTCTATAAATACTTTCCAAATAGTTTTCGATTTAAGCTTGTTTATAAGCTTTCAAAAGAAGGTTTAAAGCAAACTTTTACTATAATTAATTTGAGTGATGAAGAAATACCAGTAGCTATAGGCTATCATACAGCTTTTAATGTGCCTTTTAATGAAGATTCTAAAAAAGAAGATTACAGATTGATAGTTTCTGCAAATAGACGATATGAGCAAGATGGAAGAAATCTTCCTACTGGAAGGATATTTGAGCTATCTGATGATGAAAAAAAATATCACACAGATGGTATTTGTCCTTTTGGGTATAAAATAGAAACTCATTACGCTTTAAAAGAAATTGATGTAAAAGGTAGAAAGCTTTATGGAGCAATAATTGAAGATACTAAAAAAGGTTTAAAACTAATTTATGAATTAGGTAGGGAATATAAATATATAGTAATTTGGAACGACCAGGGAGACAAAGACTATTTATGCATTGAGCCTCAAACTTGGGCTATAAATGCCCCTAATCTTAAATTGGATAAAGCTTTAACGGGCTTTAGAACTATAGCTCCAAAACAATCTTGGAGTGAGGTTTCTAGAATATTTGTTGAAGAAAAATAATAATTTATGAGGATTAATTTGTAAAAAGAAGATTTTAGAATGTTCGGCTGAGAAAAAAGATGCGCACCTTTGGGGTTTGGGCGTGCCCATGTGATTCTTGAACAAACATTTTGCAGTCTCAAAATCTGAAATGATAAAAAGCGAACCGCAGATTGTAATAGCTAATAGGTAAAAACTAAGAGTTAAAACTTACCTCGGTTCACTTTCTAACGAATTTTAGTTGAGTCTTAGTTAGTAATATTAAAAGTTTATGATTTATACAAAAGCAACACAAAAATGTTAACGTTAACGTAAAGTATTACAAAGAGATGATTTATATTAAAAAATGCAGTTGTTTGTATAGTTATATTGTAGCAAATATGTTATCATAGAATAAAAAGGAATAGATTCGGAAGGTGTATAGCATGACGGTTACAATAAAGGATATAGCAAAATTAGCAAACGTTTCCCATACAACAGTATCAAGAGCTTTAAACAATAGTCCCTTTATTAATGAGGAAACTAAAAATAGAATTGTAGAAATAGCAAACCAATTAAATTATGTTCCTAATTATAATGCTAAAAGCTTAGTTTTAAATAAATCATATAATATTGCATTGTTCTTTTCTTCTATAAGTAATGGTACTTCGCCAAGCTTCTTTTATGAAATAGTTGAAGGTGCAAATAGTGTAATTAAAGAAAGTTATAATCTAGTAGTTAGAGGAATAGATGATTATAATAACTTTGCAGAAATTAATAAAAGGAGATTTGATGGAATTATTTTAGTAAGCCAAAGTGAAAGTGATAATTTGTTTATTTATGATGTTATTAGAAAAGAAATTCCTTTGGTAGTAATAAATAGAGACATTCCAGAAGATTATATCGTAAATATTTTATCAAATGATGAAAAAGGTGCCTATGATGCAATCGAATATTTGATAAAAAATGGGCATAGTGATATTGCTATAGTCGAAGGAAAGAAAAATTTCAAATCCACAATATACAGAAAAGAAGGGTATATAAGAGCTTTACTGGATAACAATATTCAGCTAAAGAATGAATACATGGTGCAAGGTCAATATGATATAGAAAGTGGATATTCATGCATGAAAAATCTATTAGCCTTAGATAAAGTGCCAACAGCTGTTTTTTGTTCAAATGACGATATGGCAGTAGGAGCGATGAAAGCAGTTATTGAAAAAGGTTTAAAAGTTCCGGAAGATATATCTATTATTGGTTTTGACGATAGTGTTGTCTGTGATTATGTTACACCTTCTCTTACAACGGTTAAAAAGCATTCTAGAGAATTAAGTGTTAAAGGTACAGATAAATTACTAACTATAATAGAAAATAAAGATGCTTCAGAAAAGAAAATTTATATTGAGACCGAATTAATAGTAAGAGAATCAGTTAAAAATATAAAATAAGTCATAAGTAAGAAGACTTATTTTATTTTAAATTGTTCACGTGTGCAAAAGAAAAATAGGAGGATTAGTATGATTCTAAGCAAAAAAATATATGGAGATTACAAAGAATATCCAGAAAAGGTGCTTCAGTTTGGAGAGGGAAATTTTTTAAGAGGATTTATAGATTGGCAAATAGATATTATGAATAAAAAGGCAAACTTTAATGGTGGAGTTGTTGCAGTACAACCATTAAAAACCGGAAGAGTAGTTCCTAAACTTAGAAATCAAGATGGGTTATACACTGTATGTTTACAAGGAATAAAAAATAATCATCCTGTAAAAGAAAATTCAGTAGTTAGTTGTATTTCCAGATGCATTAATCCATACGAAGAATATGATGCTTATTTAAATATGGCAAAGAAAGATGAATTAAGATTTGTTATATCTAATACCACAGAGGCGGGTATTGCTTTTGATGAAAAGGATTCCTTAAAAGATGGCTGCCAAAATAGTTTTCCTGGAAAGCTAACTGCACTTTTATATGAAAGATTCAAATTTTTTAAAGGCGATAAAGATAAAGGGCTTGTAATTATCCCTTGCGAGCTAATAGATAAAAATGGGGACAAACTAAAGGCAGTAATAGAGCAGTATGCTAATTTGTGGAATTTAGAAATTGAATTTTTTAATTGGATTAATGAATGTAATACATTTTGCAATACCCTTGTAGATAGAATAGTACCGGGTTTTCCTAAAGATAATGAGATGTTAGAGAGAGAATTAGGATATAAAGATGATTTGATGGTTGTAGGTGAGCAGTATTATTTATGGGTAATAGAAGGACCGAGCTGGCTTAGTGGGGAATTACCTTTTGAAAAAGCAGGCTTAAATGTTAAATTAGTAAATGATGTAACCCCATACAGAGCAAGAAAAGTTAGAATACTGAATGGTGCACATTCTGCTTTAGTTCCAGTTGCATACCTCTACGGTTTAAATACAGTAAGGGAAGCAATAGATGATGAGATAGTAGGTAAATTCATAAGAAATGTTATATATGATGAGATTATTCCAACTTTAGTTAGCTCTGATATTCCTCAAAATGAACTTGTGAATTTTGCAGATGCTGTAATAGAAAGATTTAAGAACCCATTTATTCATCATTATTTGATGAGTATTGCTCTAAATTCAATGTCTAAGTTTGAAACTAGAGATTTACCATCTATAATAGAATACTATGAAGCTAAAGGAAGCCTTCCTAATAATTTAGTGTTTTCATTGGCAGCCTTAATTGCATTTTACAAAGGTAAAAGAGGAGAAGAAGAAATAAAGCTTGCAGATGATAGTCATATTTTAAATCTATTTAATATATTGTGGGGAAAATGGGATGGCAGTGATGCAGGGCTTAAAAATATAGTTAGTTTGGTATTGGGATGTGAAAAAAATTGGAATATGAACCTTAATACGATTAATGGATTAAATGAAATGGTTTCAGAATATCTCATAGATATTGAAAATTTAGGAATTGAAACTGCATTAAAAAAGCTTTTATGCAGTAAAAGTTTATAGTAACCTTAAAATGTATTAAATTATAGCCCAACCCTTAAAAAACAAAGGGTTGGGCATTTATAGATTAATAATAAAAAGCTAAACCTTAAGATATTTCCATTTTCCTTTCTTTCGTCTAGAAGTATACATAGAGCCTCGTACGCAAAAGTCTAAAAATATTCCTGTTGCCACACCGTATAATCCCAAATGCATATAATTAGTTAGTATTTCGGTGGTTAAAACTCTAAAAATCCATAAAGCTATTACTGCTGTTATTATTACATATTTTATATCTCCAGCTGAACGCATAACAGAAGCATTCACCCTTTCGATTCCAAGTAGAGGTTCAACCATGGCAAAGCCTCTTGCTACGATAACGCTAGATTGTATTACACTAGGGTCATTGCTATATAATCTAGCTATAGGTTCTGCAAAAATGAAAATTATTATTGAAGAAGTAATTCCTAAAATGATTGCTAGACGATTAGTTTCGGTTGAATATATTTCTGCAAGCTCATAATTTTCCTTTCCTAAACTTTGACCAACGGTTGTATTTGCAATTGTAGCTATTCCCATTACAGGCATTACAGCTATTTGGTGTATATTATTTCCTACTTGATAACCTGCAATAGCAGCAGTTCCTAAGGTAACTATAAAAACTTGCATAATTAGCATACCACCTTGCATAATGAGATTTTCTAAAAAAGAAGGTATGCCTATTTTAATTATTCTTTCTATAACTTTAAAGTCGATAATAAATTTATCGCCTTTATCAAAATGTATTTTGGTATTTTTTCTTAGTAGTAATGCTCCAATCATTATTCCACCACAAATTCTTGCTATAGTTGATCCTAAGGCATCTCCAAATACACCTAAAGCTGGTGTATGAAGTAATGTTCCAAAATGAACACCGTAAATTAAAGATATGCTCATAATAACGTTTATTATATTTACGATTATAGTAATATACATAGGTGACTTTGTGTCTCCAGAGCCTCTAAGAGAACCACCAATTACTAAATCTAAAATAATAAAAGGAATGCCAACGAGTGTGATTTTATAATATTGGAGTGCTATTTTTAAAACTACAGGATCAGCTCCGTTAAAGAAAAACTTTAATAACAAATTATCAGTTGAAAAGCCAAAAATTAAAAAAGCAATTCCTATGAAAAAACCTATAAATATGGATTGGACTAAAATGTTTTTCGCGTTTTTTATTCCGCTTTCTCCTATAACTCTAGCAACTACAACAGTAGAG
>JAJXYA010000261.1 GCA_021780795.1 Bacillota bacterium
TTCTCTGGCAATTTTCTTTTTAGATTTATTCTCTATAATAAATTGAGTATAAAGCCAATCACGATCTTGAAGTTTTTCGTATATTTTTTCATAACCATTTCTTTGTCTGCCAGATTGATTAGCAGAAACACTTTCATTAATCTTTTCTTGTGATTTATTTTCTATTTCATATAGAGATAACCATCTCCTAATAGTCGGGCGCGATGTAGAAAACATTTCAGCTAACTGAACCAAAGATTTATTTTCTATATGAAAGAGTTGATATAACTCTTCCTTAGTAACAGGACATTCAATTTTCTTTGACATTTTTTATACTTTCATTTCTCTATAATGCCCATCAATAATCTTAATCCATTTTTTATCATTTTCTCTTATCTGAAAATAACCAACTGGATATACAGAATCGGAATCAATTTCCGCACATGTTAAATAATAATCTTTACTAAAACAAGCACCTGTGTCAATTCCACAACGATTAGGCTGTAAATCTACACATTCTTTAGGCGTATGTCCATGTATAATATACTTATAATGCATCCCTTTAAATCTAAGAAATTCATCTCGAATCCATAATAGATCAGACGCGATTTGCTTTTCCATAGGCATTTCAGGCCAGATTCCAGCATGAACATATAAATGCAAATCATCCTCATAATAATGAGGTAATTTATCCATCCATTCTAGTAAATCTCTTGGGGGTAAAGCATTATGACCATATTTAGAAAATGATTTTCCAGTTTTACTATGATAAAAATCTGGATTATCTCTACGATAACGCAAATTCTCACCAAGAAACATATCTTCATGATTACCCATAAGAGTAATTACACGTCCTTTAGGCATACATTCTTGAAAAAGTCGCACAATAGCTAAAACTTGTGCGACTCCCATACCACGATCTACATAATCTCCAAGGAAAACAAATTTTCCCACAACATTCTCTTCCTTAGCCTTTTCTGTAACAAATTCAAGCAAAGAAAGAAGGAGTCTATCCATACCATGAATATCCCCAATTACGAAAGTCTTTATATTATTTTCAGAAACAGAATGATATGATGCAATCTCCGCAACCTTGGAAATCACTTCTTTAGGAAGATACCTTTGAGGATGCGATTGATAACCCATGTCATTTTCCTTCGTATGGTTTTACAACTCCATTCTTAAGGCCAAGATGGAATTTCTCTATATAACCTTCATCATATAATTCTAGTACCTGATAATAATTATCATAGGCATATTCACGCCACCAACCACTAGAAATAGATGTACAAACCTTTTCAAGGGCGATCATAAAACTTTTTTTACGATCTACCTCAAAATTGTTTGGTATTTGCGACCTTTCGAGTGCTAATGTATATGACTCTTCTAAGACTGTAAAGAGTTTTATTGTTTCAGGAAGTGAAAAAAACTTCTCTTTTGAGCAAAAAACATCGGTCTGATTTTCTTTAATTAAGGTATATGCGGGATGACTAAAATGCTTCACAGATTCATGAATGGAGTCATGATCATAAACATATTGAATACCTGTCGCAGTATCAAAAAAATCAAACTTTGTTCGATTCAACTTAGGATGACTATAATCATAAGTTTCCTTTTCACGAACCTTTAACCATCCTTCTAAATAAGATGGAACATAAATACCTTCCTTTTTTAATTCAATAATATCATCCATAGTTTTTTTAAAATGCGGAGAATTTTTTAAATAACGATGTGACATTTTCATTGTAAATACAAACGAAGGAAGAAGAAATTTATCAGAGCCATATATTGTTTTTGTTTGTAATATATTAATTAATTGTTCGGTTGTATTTTCATTCTTGGCAATCTCAAATTCAATAGGAACGCTACCAAGCATATGAATAGTAAATCCACGCTTGGTAGGAACAGTAGTAACTATTTTTTCTTTATTAACTTCAATAAAGTCATTATATTCATTTTCATAAGCAATATAATCAATATCCCGAGGCTCGCGCCAATTTGGATAATAATTCTTAAGCGCCATACTTCCTGTAATATACATATTAAACCTATAATTTAGAAATTAAAAGAATTTTCCTGCATTAAAGAAAGAGTGTTTTCTTTTTCCCATATTAAAACATATTTGTTAATTGTGCTAGAACTCCAAGGATAATCCTTTGCAATACTTTTATAAGTTTCACCTTTCATTTTTCTAAAATAAAATTCTTTCAAAAGTTCTTGAGGTATTGCATCTCTACAAAGTTTACGCTTTCCAATATATCTTTTAGGGACCGAAGCATTCATTTTTCTGATATTATCATGTAAATTTTTCAAACGATTTGTTGATTTTTCATTAATAATACCAAGAATAATATTTTCGAATAAAACTCTTTTTGTTGTATGATCAAAATCATTTGAAAATTCTCCAAGTTGAGCATCTAAATGTTTAATAAGTCTATCAAAGACTTTATTACCTAATTCTTGTACTTCTAAATTATTCATTTATCAACCCTTTCTAATTTTTTGCGTCATAAATTTTTAATATTAAATCATAATATTCTTTAATTTGTACTCTCATTTTATCAATTGCAATTTCTGCATTTGGTAACATGGGTCTATCATCAACCCATGCTATATAACTTTCTAATGATTTCACGTTATAATGTAACGATTCACGAATCATTCCTAATTCGTATTCATTAAAATCAATTAACAAAACGAGGTCTGCCAACTTTCATAATTTTCATCATTATTATAATCACAAAAATCTTCTAATACCATTTTTACTGTTTCTTTATCTTCCTCATTTAATTTCTCATAATCACCAGTCTCAACATATTTTTGAGCCTGTTCAACACTCATGGATGCTTTATAATAACCCATTCCTTGGGGTTGAAAATAAAATGACAAACCATGTTCATCTGCCAATTTAATAGCTTCTGCAAGTTGCATATGAGCATTATTTAAATGCTCATCAATATGAGCATAAATCTTTTCTAAGTCTTTCATGTTAGCAATTATCCGATGATGAAATCCAACCGCTTTCAGTTGAACTACTCCAATCTGTAGACTCTTCTTCTCCTGATAAGACAGAAAGAGCAGCTTGTTTTGTTTCATAATCAAGATTAGCAAAACTACCATCTTCAATCATGGTTAATAGAGTAGCTTTATCATAAGAGGGTTTAGCAGGCTTATAAGTTCCTCCCATTCCAAAATGAACAGAAAAATCAAATGAGATATTATACATATCAGCAAGTTGCTCAGCTTTACTTAGAGCTATCTGTGCTTCTTCAAGGTAAGCATTAATTTGTTCTTGGGGTGACTTAGTTTTCATTTTTTCTCTCCTTTAAAATGTATATAATGATTGTGTTGGCCTTGTCGCAGCTACATACAAACTACGAAAAGCTTCT
Organism: Bacillota bacterium; assembly: GCA_021780795.1. The sequence goes on from JAJXYA010000261.1 coordinate 3,369, forward strand.
TTTTTATTTGGATTTATCAATATATCTTCTTGATCCACAAAGCAAGTTTTTAATGTTGTGCCTTGTGATTTATGAGTCGTTATTGCATAAGCATAACGTATATCATCAAATGTATTAGTTACTGTCCACCATTTCCTCCATGCTTCCTTCCTATCCGAACCTTTACTTTCTAAAGCAATATTTCTTTGTTTATTCAATAATTTTTTTATTTCATCTTGATCACGAGGAATTTTTAATAGATATGGAATCTCTTTTACCTCAAGAGTCCAAACATCTATATTAAGATCAAAATCATCTAGGTATATAGTATCATTATCAATATCTACAATAGAAAACTCTTCATCGGTAGGTGCGACTACAATCTTATTAAATTTATTATCAGGAGCCTTCCTTATTATAGGAGAGCCTGCTAAAATCTTTTCACCCTTAACCCAAGGTTCTTTATAACCTAATGCGTCTCTAATCATTTCATTATAATAATCAACAGACTTATTACGCCATGCAATTACTCTTGTTTCTTCTACATTAAATGAAGGAATAGCTTTAATTAATTCATTTTTAAATTCTCTATAATTTGAAAATAGACGTACCCCATTTACTCCATCAAAATCATCATATATAGGAGAGTTTGAATAATTTGATTTAATAATACATTTACGAATATTTGTAGCAAGATTTAAAAGCTGATTATCATTCCTAACAACTTCAAGAAGTTTAGCGGAATTTTTTTCATCTTTAAGAAACTCCCAAACAGGACTTTCCTTCTCCTTTACAGGAGGAAGTTGAGCCGGATCACCTACAAAGATAAATCTTGCTCCATGTCTGGTTTCTTGCAAAATATTGGCGAATAACTCCGGGCCTACCATTGAAGCTTCGTCAATAACGACGATAGAACCTTCGGAAAGCGGCGAGTCATTCTTATCCAGTTTAAAAAGTTGAAGTCTATCCTCATTTTCAGTTACACTTAACCCCAAAAGAGAATAGATTGTTTTCGTTTCTTGTTTTATAAATTGACTAAGAACTTTTGCAGCCTTATTAGTAGTGGCTGTAAAATGAATATCATAATCATTATCTGAAGTATAACCATTTTCAATGAAATGTTTCATCAAAAATGATTTACCTGTGCCAGCATATCCAGCTAAAACAAAAAATGGTTCATTAAGATTTTCAACCCACTCAATTAGTTTATTCCATGCTGTTTTTTGATCATTTGTTAACAAAAAGAACCTACCTAACCTTATTCGAGGTTATAAATTATATACCAAATTTTAGTAATGTCAAGAGATTATTCTTCTACCAACTCATGAAATTCATCAACATTATCATTTTTTTCATCAAATACACGATTAATAGTCTCAAAAAGATATGATCTATTAAGTTTTTTATCGGTTGTTTTCTTTAAAATACCAATAAGTTCATGAAAATATGCGGCATCCACGCCCACTAATTGTTCATATAAAACTTCCATATCTTAGAT
>JAJXYA010000423.1 GCA_021780795.1 Bacillota bacterium
ATCTCTTACTTCCTTAATACTTTTTTCGTTTCTTATAGTACTAAAAGCTATATCACTTAGGTTTTCTGGAACATGTAAAAGCCTGTAGGAAGCTCCTAGCTTATTAGCAAGCTTTTCAACTAATGTATTGGCCTCAATTCCGACATTTTTACCCATTCCACCTCTAGCAGGAACAACAATGGAATTTCTAAACTGCAGTTTATAATGAAAATTATCAATTACAACCTTTATTGTTTTTCCCCCAGTTACGGCAATTATACTGTTATCTTTAATTATAGATTCCAAATACTTAGCTGCCGTTCTTCCTAGTTCATTCATAACCGTTACATCTTCTTCGGCATCACCAGAAACAATAATAACCTTTTTAATTTTTAGCTTTTCTTGAATAAATTGTTCAAGCTGACTTAAACCCTTAAGTTCACGAATGAAATCTTTTAACTTTTCAATGATTTCGTCTCCCTCAGAAGTAACAGTCATTCCCGGAACACCAATATCTATCAAATTTTGATCCTTTAAAAAGTTAATTTCACTTCTTACAATCCTTTCACCTAAACCTAATCTGTTTGCAAGAATCCTCCTGCCTATTGGCTGATTAAATTGAATCGTCCTAAGTATATTATACCTTTTATCTAGTACCTCCATCAACTCTGGAACAACTTTTTGCTGTAATTTTAATAAATCCTGCAATTATAAACACCTCTCTGGGCAGTAAATGTCCCACTTAACCAGTATCTGTCCCACTTCATATTATAAAATAAAATATAATATTTTTAAATAGTATTTATGAAAAAAAAATATTTTTTTCATAAATACTTATAAATATCAAAATCTTTTCCTCTTACTAGAAGCTTTTATTCCTATTTCCTCCCTATATTTTGCTACAGTTCTTCTAGATATATTATGACCAGCTTCAATTAGAATTTGGCATATCACTTGATCTGAAACCGGTTTCTTTTTATCTTCATTATCTACAATTCTTTTTATTTCGTCTTTTATAACTTTTGTAGATATATCTTCATTGCTGTCATTTGATATAGAATTATTAAATAAATCTTTAATCTTCAATATGCCTCTATCGGTGTAAACATATTTTTCCTTTATAGCTCTAGAAATTGTTGATTCATGCATTTGAAGCTTTTCTGCTATATCCTTTAAAAGCATTGGTTTTAAATAATTTTCTTCCATAAGAAAATATTTTCTTTGAATTTCTACAATTTGCTCTAAAACTTTATAAATGGTACTCCTTCTCATCTCTATGCTTTTCATTAAAAATAGTGCACTGTTTATTTTTTCTTTAACATATTTTTGAGCATCTATATCTGCTGTTTCATCTAATATGGAACGGTACATATTATTAACTGAAAGTCTTGGGACAGCATCATCATTCATTATGATAAAAAGTTCATTACCTATTCTTTCAATATAAGCATCTGGAGCTATAAATTTCGTTTCATCTCCAGTGTAAAAGCCTCTCGATGGTTTTGGCTCAAAAGATTTTAAAACATCGCCATATGCTTGTGCCATTTCTATAGTAATATTTAGCTCAGCAGCCATTTTGCTATATTTATTATTTGCTAAGTCATCTAAATACTCATCTATTATTTTTTCCATAGCTTCGTCTAAAATCCCTTTTTTCATAGCTTGAATCTTAAGACATTCACATAAATTTCTAGCTCCGATTCCTGGTGGTTCTAGGTTTTGAACTTTATATAAAGCATCTATAGCCTTTTCTGAATCTATTTTCAGCTCCTTGGCCACCTCTTCTATATTTTCATCAAAATAACCTCTGCTATCAATAGATTCTATTAAATATTCGCAAAGAGCCTTTACCTCGCTACTTTCATTTGATTCTCCAATTTGAGTTTTTAGAAAGTCTTTTAACGATTTTTTTTCTGAAATAAAATTGAAAGGTGAGACTTCATCTTCATTTCTTACTACAGCTTCATAATTTGTAGTGCTTTGTTTAAAATAGTCAGAGAAATCTTTATAATCCATATTATCAGGAATGCTTTCTTTATATTCTACATCAATTACAGGATTTTCCTGAATCTCTTTATTAATATATTCTAACAATTCAATATTAGATAATTGCAAAAGCTTTACGGATAACTGCATAGATTGAGACATCACTAACTTTTGCTGTTGTGTCAAATTTAAGTTTAAATCCATTTTCATCTCACCTGTATTCATTTAATTATCGTAAAAAGTATTTAATAAATTCTTTAAATTTAGGGTCTAAAACTGTTCAATAAAAAATATACCGCAGGCACCAGGTCCGGAATGGGTTCCTACAACGCACCCAACTTCACTTTCAATAAAATCACTACCTACTGTTTCTAAATTTTCTTTTAATAAAGCTCTCACTTCTTCTGCATCGATATGCAAAAGTATGGACGTTTCTTTTTTATTTATTTTACATTTATCTGCATAATCCAGTATTGTTTTCACTGCTTTTTTTGTACCTCTAACTTTATCTTGTACAGCCATTTCTCCGTTTTTCACCTCTAAAATAAGCTTAATTCCTAATAGGTTACCTATTACTGCTGCAGCCTTTGGAAGTCTTCCTCCAATAACTAAATTATCTAACTTATCAAAGGCTAGTGCACTTTTTACATGAGGAATTGTTTTTATTATTTCCTTCTCAATTTCTTTAATAGTAAAACCATCTTCCTTTAGCTTGCAAGCTTTTATAACGAGAACGCCAAGCCCTGCTGTAACATTTAGACTATCGATTACTATCAAATCATCACTACCTAGCATTTCCTTTGCTATACAGCCTGATTGATATGTGCCACTCATTTTTGAAGATAAGGTTAATACTAATATTTTATAACCTTCATCTAAATATTTTTTATATATATCATATTGTCTTTGTGGATTTACTTGTGAAGTAGTGGGAAAGGTCCCGTCTTCCTTCATTATTTTTATTAGTTGGCTAGTTTTTATATCTACACCATCTTTAAAAACCTTGTTACCTATATTAACTAAAAGCGGAAGTACCTCTATTTCATATTTATCTATAATGTGCTTCGGTAAATCTGCAGTACTATCTGTTATTATTTTAATTTTTTCCACGGATGCACTTCCTTTCTTATTTCATATTTGGAAAGCCCATTTGCCTTATTGCCTCATATGCTACAAGAGCTACTGTATTTGAAACATTAAGGGATCTTAAACTAGTTTTTATCATAGGTATTCTTATACACCTTTCAGGGTCAGAATCTCTAATTTCATCTGGTAGTCCAGAACTTTCCCTGCCAAAAACAATAAAATCTCCTTGTTTAAATTTAGCCTCGTCATAATAACCTTTTCCTTTTGTTGTAGCAAAATAAAAGGTACTATTTTTATATTTATTTCTAAGTTCCTCATAGGAATCATAAATGGTTAAGTCAAGTAGCGGCCAATAATCTAGTCCTGCTCTCTTTAAATGTTTTTCATCAAGGCTAAAACCTAGAGGTTTTATAAGATGCAGCTTACTATTTGTCAAAACGCAGGTTCTTGCTATATTACCTGTATTTTGAGGTATTTCTGGTTGAAACATTACTATATTTAAATTTTCTTTTTCTAATATCACTTAGCTTCCTCCTAGAGAATAAATTTTTCAATAGCTTTAGCTACACCTGAATTATTATTGGTATCAGTAACATAACCTGCTAAAGCTTTAACTTTATCTTCACCATTGCCCATAGCTATCCCAAGTCCTGCAAATTCAATCATGGAAATATCATTTTCATTATCTCCAATACAAATTACCTCTTCTCTTTTTAGATTAAAATAATTTGTAAGTTTTTTTACTGCCTGGCCTTTTGATACACCTTTTTTCATTATTTCGATATTGTCCCTGCCAGAACTTACTATTTCAATATTTTCAATTTTTAATAGTTGCTCTCTTATTTCATTTAATTTATCATAATCTTTATCAATAAAAATGCATTTTAAAATTTTATTTGAATTTTCTTCTATGTACCCATCCATATTATTAGCAGTTATAAGGTTAACTCTATGCTCTTCTGGCAACATTTTATTTTGTGTTACATACAAATAATCATCAGAAAAACCTTTTGCAGAAACTATAGTGTCAGGCTCATTATAATATTTATTAACAATATATTTAGAACTTATCTTTTCAATCTCTTTACAATTTTCTAGCCCTAATGGAACATTATAAATCACTTCGTTACTACCCTGCTCTCTTATAAAAGCTCCATTAGAAGATATGATTGGAGCTGCAACTCCCAAAAGGTTAGCATAATATCTTGCTGAAGTAAAAAGTCTTCCAGTGCATACCGCTATGTGAACGCCCTTATTGTGAGCTTTCTTTATAGCTTCTTTATTTAAAAGGCTTACTTCCTTTTTATCGTTTAATAAAGTCCCATCCATATCTATACAAATTAATTTGTAGTTCATTTTACTCTCTACTTAGCCGCCTTTTAATCTCTAAAATATATTATATATCAAAAATTATTATTTAGATATCTTTTATACGATAAAAACAGCCAGAAAAATAAGCTTTTCTAGCTGTTTTAATTTATTTTTCATCTTTTTCTTCATGTAAATGATAAGGGAAACTAGTTATTGTAACATTATCATTTCTAAGTAGCGATTCTCTTAAGAAGAAACTTGTATGGTTATGAAGTATTTCTCCCCACCATTCATGAGTAATAAATTGTGGCAATACTACAGTAATTTGTTCATTTGGTCCTGCTGCATTAGCTACAGCCTCAATATATTGTATTAATGGAGTTACAACAGCTCTGTATGGTGAATATTTTTGCACAAGTAAAATATCCGTATCTAAAACCTTCCACCTAGCTTCAAGCTTTGCCATATGTTCTTTATCCG
>JAJXYA010000045.1 GCA_021780795.1 Bacillota bacterium
TTTTGAGTCATGGTGCTTTTATTTGAACCTTTTGCATTAGTATTAGTATTAGTTGTCTGAATTACCTTTAATACTTTACCTCGTATTGTTTGATTATCATTACTACTACTAATGTTGTTTATAGCTACATAAATTATTATTGCCAAAATACTTATAATAATAGCAGCAATTGTCCTTTTTTTCATACTTGCCCTCATCTCCAATTGTTTCTCATATGTATTTGCCTATTTTTCTTAATGTTAAATCAAAAAAAATATACGGTCAATAATCATTTTTATTATTAACAATTATTTCACCTAATTTGATTTTTATTCATTATTTTTTTATAATTAAAATATTCATATTAAACTTTATATAAAAAATTGAAATTTGCAAAGGAGTTTATACTATTGAAAAAGATAAATTTTAAAGGAAGTGCTCTTCTTAACCCTACGCCTGTAGTTTTAGTTACAGCTAAAAATAAACAAAACAAAATCAATGTTTTTACTGTTGGTTGGATAAGTACTGTTTGCACTAAAGAGCCAATTATTGCAATGGGAGTTAGACCAGAAAGGCTTTCATATGAATATATTAAGGACAGTGGTGAATGTGTTATAAATTTACCAACAAAAGAAATGGTAAAAATTGTTGATTACTGTGGTGTAGTATCTGGAAGAAAGACAGACAAAATTAAACATTTTAATTTAACCTTATCTGCTGGTGAAGCCATTTCTACTCCTTCCATAGAAAAATCCCCAATTGCATTAGAATGCAAAGTGAAATCAATAACTCCCCTAGGAACCCATGACTTGTTTTTATTAGAAGTTTTAAACGTGAAAATAGATGAGTGTATTTTAGATGTAAACAACAAAATTTGCTTTAACAAGGCTAATTTAATTTGTTATAATCACGGAGAATATTTTGCTCTAAATTCTAAGCCTCTTGGAAACTTTGGATATTCAGTTAAAAAGAAAACTACTAAAAATAAATAGGTGAGGGCTATCCGCTCCACCTACTTATTTTAGTTCTATTATTCAACTTCCATTAATCTTCTTAATCTTTTCTTCAGTTTCATTTATAATATTATAAATTCTATCGATTATACATTGTGTTAAGTTTTTTACATTGTCAATGGACTTTCCTTCAATTATGACTCTGCAAAGTGGCTCATCACTATCTGGAAGCACAATTGCCCAAGCATTTTCGTAATTTAGCCGAACACCTTCAATTAACTCCATAGAATTTTGAGGACTACTTTCGATTAATGTTCTCATTACCTTACCCTTCATTTTCCAAGGACACACTATTTCTTTTCTTATAGAATAATATTGTGGCATATTTGATATTATTTTTGATATGGAACTATTAGAAATAGCCATTAAATCTATTATTAACATTACTACGTTGAGACCGTCTAAGGTTGTAACATAAGCATCTATTAATTCCTTTTTATTTGCAGTTTTTTCTTGCTTTAAATAAGTATCTAAAATTGTTTTTTGGGAACTCTTTGTTCTGATAAAGCTTACACCTTCTTTTTTAGCAATATCTTCAACTGCAGAAGATGCTGTAACTGGTGCAACTAAAGTTTTTGCTTTAGTCAGTTTTAGAAATACTAAATATTTTAAATTTTCATACATACTATCCGGTAAGATGTCTCCATTTTCATCTATCAAAATAGCACTTTCACCCTCATCTGAAAAATAAATTCCTAAATTAGCCTTAGATTTTTGTACTTCTTTGGAGAGTCCAACTAAATCCTTTGCATCTTCATAATATTTTATGTTTATTTTTAATTCTTTCATTATACCTTTTATCACCGAGCGAATCATTTCATTTTTAACGCTTATAATCAAATTGAATTTTTTTTCACTAATTTCAGAAACACTAATTTTACTAATAATTTGTCTTGAATAGTACTCAATACAATCAGAAAAATGAGTTATTTTTTTGAAGGCATCAGACTTAACTCTTCTAAAATCCTCTCTAATAAAACAATTTTCAATTTTCCTTTCAAGAGGTTTTTCAATGTTTAATCCATTTTTATCCATAAATATTATATTTATTTTTTGATGGTTTTCTTTTTCTGTAACTACATGTATACCGCCATCTACACCAAAAAACAGTAATGCTAACCTAGCCATCCCTTTTGTCATTATTCTTAAATCATAAACTTCTATTCCCATAGAAAGAAGACCTGTTGCTAAAGAAAACTTAAACATTTGTGCAGCTCCATCATCGCTAGAACTTATTACTATTCTAGAACCATGCTTTAGTATAGAGCCATACGCAGATCCTAATCTTGAAACAAACTCTGGAGTTATATCCACATTTACTTCTCCACTAACTCCAGACTTACCGAAAAGTGACTTTAAAAACTTTCCACCCCATATTATGTTACTTTTTACAACTGTGCTAGATTCGATTATTTTATTAGGCCATACTTTAACACCAGGCTTAATAATTGCTTTTTCACTTATTAAGGTATCATCTCCTATAGCACTATCTTCATAAACAGAAGCTCTTGATTCCAGTTGTACCTTGTTACACAATACGCTACCTCTAACTTGTGCATTACTACCTATGTAACAATTGTTGAAAATTACACTTCTTTTTATTGTTGCTCCAGGGGAAATAATGTTATTTTTCCCAAATATACTAAAAGGACCAACCTCTACATCATTATATATTATGGTGTTAGTTCCTATATATGCTGGAGGAATAATATTTGCATCGCTACTTAATTCACAATTTTCTCCTACCCATATGCCTTCTCTATATTTATCTCCATTTATATTTACATTAACTAAACCTTTTAAAATATCAAAATTACAATTAATATATTGTTCTATACTTCCAATATCACACCAATATCCTTCTGCTACATGTCCATAAATAGGTTTGTCATTTTTTAAAAGTATTGGAAACAAATCATTACTAAAATCAAACTTTTGATTTTTCTCGTAATATTCAAATATTTCTGGTTCCATAATATAAATACCCGTATTTACTTTATCACTAATTACTTCTCCCCAACTAGGCTTTTCAATAAACCCGCTGATTTTTCCTGTTTTATCCGTTACTACTACACCATACTCAAGAGGCATTGAAACCTCTTTTAACATTAATGTAGCCATAGCCCTCTTTTCTTTATGAAATTTCACAGTTTTTGAAATATCGATATCCGTTAGTGAATCTCCACTTATTACTATAAAGGTATCATCAAGAAAATCTTCCGCACTTTTTACACTTCCAGCTGTGCCTAAAGGTGTTTCCTCAATAAAATATTTTAAACTTACTCCATATTCACTTCCATTTCCGAAATAGTTCATCACATCATCAGGCAAGTATTGTAAAGTCACCCCTATTTCGGTTATGTTATACTTCACTAATAATTCAATAATATACTGCATAACTGGCTTTTCAATTATAGGTATCATTGGTTTCGGAATGTTACAAGTTAATGGTCTTAGCCTAGTTCCTTGCCCCCCAGCCATTATTATCGCCTTCAACAAATTCACCTCCCCATATATCCCCACGTTATATTTTATTAAGTACCCTTAAAATTTATAACAGCTTTTTAATTTATACTGTTTTCTCTTTAATAACTTTTTTATTTTCCATTTCTACTTTAAATATTTTTCTATTATCTACATCCCATTCTGTATCCTCTGCTTCTTTTTTTACCTCCATATACATTTTGACAGTAGCTTTTGCAATCTTATCCCATGTATATTTCTCTTCAACAGTTTTTTCTGCATTTTCTTTAACGTACTTTGCTAATTTTTCATCAAAAAGAAGTGCTAAAACATTATCCTTTAAACTTTGAGTAAGTCCATTTATCATCTTCATTCCATTTTCACCATGCTGAACGAGTTCACTTAATCCTCCTGTATCAGAAACAACAACAGGACAACCTGCTGCCATCGCTTCAAGAGAAACAATTCCAAAAGGCTCATATAAAGAAGGAAATACTGCTACATCTGAAACCTTATATAGCTTATTCCTATCATCATCATCCATATAACCAGCAAACAAAACCTTACTTTCGTATCCCATTCTTTTTACTTTATCTTTAAGTTCATCCGTCATCGGACCTCTTCCTGCAATTACAAATTTTGCTTTCCCATACGCTGAAATAATTTGTGGAACTGCATCAATTATCAAATGTACTCCTTTTTCAAAAACATGTCTTCCAATAAAAAACACTATTTTTTCATCATCTAAAGCATATCTTCTTCTAAAGGACAGCCAATCAAAATTGAAATCGAAAACTTTAGTGTTTACGCCATTTGGAATAACCTTTATTTTATCTTCTTCAACTTTAAAATTGTTTTTTATTTGATTTTTCATGTACTGGCTACAAGAAATTATTTTCCAAGCTTCATAGGATAAAAGCCATTCAGAGGAGGAAATATAGCGTTGCATATCAGTTCTTATTCCATTATTTCTGCCCTCTTCAGTAGCATGTATAGTGCAGACCATAGGAATGTTAAAGGACCATTTTAAAGCTTTGGCACTATAAATTGCTAACCAGTCGTGTGCATGAATGATATCGACTTTCCCTATTTTTCTAATTACTCTTATGCTTTCTTCTATCATAGAAAAATTTAGTTGCATAACCCACTTGGTGAAATCTTCAGTATCTATTTTATAAGGTGTAACCCTATGAGCTATAACCCCATTATCATTTTCTTCTACTGGTGCAATACCTTCTTCACATGTTATAACATGAACTTCATTTCCATCAGCAACCAATTCCTGTGAGAGATTATATACGTGATTTGATAGTCCACCAACACTTTTGGGTGGATATTCCCAAGACAACATTAATATTCTCATTAACCAACTCTCCCTTTTCGA
>JAJXYA010000446.1 GCA_021780795.1 Bacillota bacterium
ATCTAGGTTTTATGAAGGTTCATGTGAACAACATCAAAGCCCATATCTCCTGGTCTTGCCTTACCCATAATGGCATTTAAATTTGCTCCATCATAGTATACAAGACCACCAGCCTCATGTACTAACCTTGATATTTCTTTAATATTCTCATCAAATAATCCCAAGGTGTTTGGATTTGTTAACATTAAACCTGCTATTTCATCGTTTAATACAGACTTCAAACTGTCTAAGTCAACTCCACCCTTTTCATTGGATTTAATTTCTACAGTTTCAAAGCCTACTACATTTGCGCTAGCTGGATTAGTGCCGTGAGCTGAATCTGGAACTATAATCTTTTTCCTTTTAAAGTCTCCTTTATTTTCATGAAATGCTTTTATAATCATTAGTCCAGCAAGTTCTCCATGGGCACCTGCTGCAGGTTGAAGGGAAACTTGATCCATACCACAAACTTCAGCTAATTTCTCACTAAGTTCACACATTAATTGTAAGGAGCCTTGTACTGTTTTCTCATTTTGATAAGGATGAATCCCAGTAAAGTTTGGGATGGATGCCATATCTTCATTAATTTTTGGATTGTACTTCATAGTACAAGAGCCTAATGGATAAAAACCAGCATCTAATCCATAATTTTTATTAGATAATAGAGTAAAATGTCTTACAACATCTACTTCACTGACTTCCGGAAGGCATATATCTTTTTTACCTAGCAAATTCTCAGGTATCATATCCACAATATCAGTACACTCTACATCACAAGGAGGTAATTTATAGCCTTGTCTTCCTTCTTTTGAAATCTCAAATATTAACTTACTATATTCTTTCATTTTTTCCCTCCATTGCAGTTATTAGCTGGTGGATTTCTGATTTTGTTCTTTTTTCTGTTACACAAAGTAATAGAGCATTTTTATGGGCAGGATAATTCTTCCCTACATCATATCCACCAAGTATATTACTTTGTAATAATTTATCATTGATACCACTGACAGGCTCTTCACATTGAATAATAAATTCCTTAAAGAAAGGTTTGTCAAATACTGCCTTGTATTTTTCTAACTTAATAATTTCATTATAAGCATAGTGTGCCTTTTGCATACTTTGAGTTGCTACTTCCTTCAACCCCTGTTTTCCCATAGTTGTTAGGTATATTGCAGCAGTTAATGCATTTAAAGCTTGATTTGAACATATATTGGAGGTTGCTTTTTCACGCCTTATATGTTGTTCTCTAGCTTGAAGGGTTAACACGAAGGCTCTTTTTCCATCAACATCCTCAGTCTGTCCTACAATTCGTCCTGGTATTTTTCTCATGAGTTTTGTTGTAGCTGTCATAAATCCTAAGTAAGGACCTCCAAAATTCATTGCATTTCCAAGAGATTGACCTTCTCCTACTGCGATATCTGCTCCAATTTCTCCTGGAGTTTTTAATATAGCAAGAGATATAGGGTCTACATTCATTATTAAAAGTGCCTTATTATCATGGGTAATCTTTTCAACTTCTGTCATATCTTCAATGATTCCAAAGAAATTCGGGTTTTGAACTATTACTCCAGCTGTTTTATTATCCACAAGTTCTTTTAATTTTAAAATATCGGTAACTCCATCTTTGGAGTCTATCTCAATTAATTCTAAATCCCTAAATCTAGTATAGGTATGAAGAACCTTTCTTATTTCAGGATGCACTGTTTTAGATATAATTATAGTTTTTCTTCTTGTGCTTTCAGCAGCTATAAAAGCAGCTTCTGCACAAGCTGTAGCGCCATCATACATTGATGCATTTGCCACATCTAAGCCAGTTAAATTACATATTAAGCTTTGATATTCAAAAATAGCTTGAAGAGTACCTTGACTTATTTCTGGCTGATAAGGCGTATATGCGGTATAAAATTCTGATCTTGAAACAATGTGCTTTATTATAGAAGGTACATAATGGTCGTAAACTCCGGCTCCTAAAAAGCAAACTAAATCCTCAGTGCTTTTATTTTTATTTGAGAGTACTTTCATGTGTTTTTGTACTTCAAGTTCTGACATAGGTGAATTTATGTTTAGATTTCTATTAAACTTCACATCATCAGGTATATCCGAGAACAATTCCTCAATGGACTCTGCACCGATACTTTTTAACATAAACTTTTCATCTTCTAAAGTGTTAGGTATATAAGGAAACATACTATTTCTCCTTACTGCAATATTCTTTATATTGCTCTTCGTTCATAAGATCATTTAATTCTTCTTTATTAGCAATCTCTATAAGAATCATCCAATTTTCATAACTATCTTCATTTACCAATTCCGGATTATCCACTATATCCTCATTTATTTCTAATACCTTTCCACTTAGCGGAATATTCATGTCAGAAGCTGCTTTAACAGATTCAACCACACCAAAAGCATCTCCACTAGTAAATTCTGCATCTATGTCTGGTAGCTCAACAAAAACAATATCTCCTAAAGCATGTTGTGCAAAATCTGAAATTCCTACATACGCCTTATTTCCTTCAAGTTTTACCCACTCATGATCATTACTATAAAATAATTCTTTTAATGTTTTCATTTAAAATTCCCCCTCTTATTCCTTATGAGTACTTAACAATTATCAATTGTTAAGCCCCTAAATTTTATTTATTATAATTCTTTTTATAGAATTTTTTACTTATTACTTCAGCCCTTAATGATTTATTTCTAATCACAATTTCTATTTCTGTACCTATTTCAGAGTATTTAGAATCTATTAAAGCAAGACCAATATTTTTCTTTAATGTAGGTGATAAGTATCCAGTTGTTACCACACCAATTTTTTCTCCTTTTGCTAAAACTTCATATCCATGTCTTGGAATACCTCTATCTTTCATCTCAAAGCCCACTAATTTCCTTTTTAGCCCTTCTTCCTTTTGCTTTAAAAGAGCTTCCTTTCCTATAAAATTATGTTTTTGAAGTTTTACAAAAAACCCAAGGCCCGCTTCAAGTGGCGTAATGTCTTGAGACAATTCATTTCCATATAACGGTAGACAAGCTTCAAATCTTAAAGTATCTCTAGATCCGAGTCCTGCAGGTTTAAGTCCTTCTTTCTCACCAATAATAAGTAATTTATGCCATAACTTTTCTATTTCTTCTATAGAAGTGTATATTTCAAATCCGTCCTCACCTGTATATCCTGTTCTTGAGATAAGGCACTTTATACCATCTATAAGAACATCTTCTTTAAAATAGAAGAACTTAACTTCCTCTAAATCTATATCCGTTATTTTTTGAAGTATCTCTTGTGCTTTTGGTCCTTGAATTGCAAGTTCCGCCACTGAGTCAGAATTATTAGTTATTTCCACATCATATAAGCACTTATTAGTAACCATCCATTGAAAGTCCTTCTCTACATTTCCTGCATTTATTACAAGATAAAAATGTTCCTCAGAAAATTTATATACTAAAAGATCATCAACTACTCCTCCATCTGGATAGCACATTAAAGTATATAGTATTTGATTATCTTTAAGCACTTCTACATCATTTGTAACCAAATTTTGTACAAACTCAAAGGCCTCTGTTCCTTTTATCTCTACCTCTCCCATGTGCGATACATCGAAAAGTCCAGCGGCGCATCGAACAGCTTCATGTTCAAAAATTATCCCTTCAAACTGCACTGGCATTGCCCATCCACCAAATTCAATTATTTTTCCACCATATTCTTTATAAATATTGTATAAAGGTGTTTTTTTTAAATTCTCCAATACACTTCCCCCTCTTCCATTTTTGTTGAATATTTGAATTAAAATATAAAAAAAGAGATACAATGACATGATAATTCCATCATGTCATTATACCCCTGTATTTTTTACCTGAGAGTTTCTACTTTATTAGTATTGCTCCTACGGTGCCACTAATTGGACTTTCCAGAGTTTCATCAAATATCGATATTCTTGCCTGAAAGTTTCTATAAAAAACTGACTATTTTTATATTTCTCCTTCGGCTATCCCTAAATAGATATCTCTCGATATTCTCACCTGAATATTATATAATTTTATAGCATAGTATATTAATACAATTGTACTATATCATTTGAAGAATTTCAATATATTTCATGCAAAATATATAATTTTCTTTATAATGATTTTTATTGACTTTTATATTTCATTATGATAACTTTTGGAATATAATTCAATTAA
Organism: Bacillota bacterium; assembly: GCA_021780795.1. The sequence goes on from JAJXYA010000446.1 coordinate 4,156, forward strand.
AAATACACACTATTTTTCATTTTTAGGCAAATTTAAAACAAGGAGAGGCTGTTATGATTTATATAAATAACTCAAATACAAATCCCTATTTTAACTTGGCAGCAGAAGAATATATGCTAAAGGAATTTACAGAGGACTGCTTTATGCTTTGGCGGGACGAGCCTTGTATCGTAGTTGGAAAAAACCAAAATGCTCTATCAGAAATCAATCTAGACTACGTAAAAATAAATAACATCCCTGTAGTAAGAAGATTATCTGGTGGGGGCACTGTTTTTCACGATTTGGGTAATTTGAATTTTACTTTTATCAATAATAACAGTGAAGAAAATTTTAATAACTTCAAAAAATTCACCTTACCCATTCTAAAAGTTCTAAAATCGCTTAGCGTAAATGCAGAATTTAGTGGAAGAAACGATCTTACTATTGACGGTAAAAAATTTTCAGGCAATGCACAATATAGTTCTAAAAATAGAGTTCTTCATCATGGCACCTTGCTTTTCTCATCAAATATTACTGATTTATCAAAAGCATTACGAGCTAAGCCCCTAAAATTTCAGGACAAGAGTATTAAATCTGTATCAAGTAGAGTAACTAATATAAGTTCTCACTTAAAGGAACCTCTATCTATCATGGATTTTAAAGCCTTAATTATGAGCTATATTATTTCAGAAAATAGTTCAGATTACTTGTATGAATTTACTAATACTGATCTATATAATATAAATAAGCTTGCATCCGAAAAATATTCTACCTGGGAATGGAATTTTGGTCATTCACCAAAATATAATTTCGCAAATGAAAAGAAATTCTCATTCGGTACCATTGAATGTGATATGGAAGTACAGCATGGAATAATAAAAGATATTAAGATATATGGTGATTTCTTTAGCAAACTTGATATCTCCGACATAGAAGATAAGCTAAAAGGTGTAAATCACGTGGATTCTGAGGTAAAAGCAACACTTTCAACCTTTAACATTTCTGATTATTTTTCAAATGCAACTATAGAAGACCTCTTAAGTTGTATGTTTTAAGGGCATTTCAGAAGTAAGCCCCTACTCTTTCACAAATGGAGACCACATACTATAACAAACAGAAAACTTCTGTGAAAGTATAATCCTCCTACTAAAGTCCTTAACATTGCAACACCGAAGATAATGATTTAACTTTACATGCATGCTTTACACTTTAAACCAATAAACTAAATAATTACTTTTCAAAGTAAAATATGCATAAAAAATCTTATTGACTATATTTGAATTTTCTATTATCCTTATAGATAAATAAAATAATTTATGGATGATAATTATTGGAGATATCCGTCTTGGATAACCGTAGAAGAAAAAAATAAATCTGTGCTTAAGGCTTATTTTGAAACTTTCAGGTTCCATACAATAATTTGACATATCCCTGGAGAGACTACTTAAATGTAGCATCAACGGAGCAACTTAGATGATTATCTAAGGAAACTTTCAGATAAAAGGACAGGGAGTAAGTAGGCAGTGTTTTTGACGCCTTTTTACTCCCTGTCTTTATATATTTTATTCTCCATTACTCTAATACTAACAAAAGAAAGGATGATTTATTCTGGAAACATCAAAAAACTTAAATTCTACCAATAATTCACCCAAAGCACTAAAAAAAGAAATAGGATTACTTGAAGCTATCACCGTGGTTATAGGGGTAGTTATAGGATCCGGTATATTTTTTAAGGCATCTACAGTATTCAAAAATGCAGGAACACCTACCCTTGGAATTTTGGCTTGGATCGTTGGAGGTATCATTACCATGGCTTCAGCCCTTACAGTTACAGAAATTGCTACTGCAATACCTAAGACTGGTGGAATATTCGTATATTTAAAAGAACTTTATAGTGAAAAGTGGGCATTTTTATTTGGATGGGTTCAAACTCTAATATACGTGCCTGGTGTAGCGGCTGCATTATCTATTGTATTTGTTACGCAAGCAACATATTTTATTCCAATGAGTGAAACTACACAAAAAATATTAGCAATATTTATGTTATTTTTCATAATGTCAATCAATGTTTTATCAACAAAGCTTGGAAGTAAGGTTCAATTTGTTGCTACCATTGGAAAACTTATTCCTATTTTTGTGATTATTGTTTTTGGTCTACTTAAAGGTACAGCACACAGCATTTCAGCTCCAGTGGCAACAGGTGGTTCTACAGGAATGGCAGGTTTTGGTGCGGCTATACTTGGAACCTTGTGGGCATATGATGGATGGATTGGTGTAGGAAACATGGCTGGCGAACTTAAGAACCCTAAAAAGGATCTTCCAAGAGCCATTATATTAGGATTAGCAATTACCATAGCAGTATATCTTTTAATCAACTTAGCAATTGTAAATATCATGCCCGTTTCAGATGTTATCGCTTCTAAAAAGGCAGCTTCTGATGCAGCGGTAATTTTATTCGGAAATAGTGGGGCAAGCTTAATCGCAGCTGGAATCATGGTTTCTATATTTGGAGCATTAAATGGATACTTAATGACAGGGGTTAGAATACCTTTTGCAATGGCACAAGATAATTTATTCCCATTCTCTAAATTCTTTGGAAAGATTAATGAAAAATTTGAAACACCTGTAAATACATTTTTATTTACAGTAGTACTTGCATCTATATATGTTTTAAGTGGGTCTTTTGAAACTCTTACAAACCTTGCAGTGTTTATGGTATGGATATTCTTTGTTATGACTGTAGCAGGTATATTTATTTTAAGATCAAAGCATAAGCACTTAGAAAGACCATATACAGTTCCATTCTATCCTGTAGTTCCTATCATTGGAATTGTAGGTGGAATATATATTATCATTAGTACACTAATTACAGACACTTCCTCTGCATTATTTGGACTTGCCATTACATTACTTGGATTGCCTGTATATTGGTATATTAAAAAGAAAAAGTAAAATAATATTAGTAAAGATAGAAGCACAGGATAATTCCTGTGCTTCTTTTTATATAGTGGATCAATTTACTTAAAACTATAGATTATGTTTATAACCACAAGTTTATTCAAATCTTAAATATTCATTTTATCCATCTCTTTTTTCTTTTTAAATTTCAACACTATATTAAAACATAGCCTTTATTAAAATTATGGCTATGTTATGTCCGTGGAATTCTTAAAATAGCATCTAAATAATAAGTATCAAATTTCTCCGGAGTGACTTTCAATAAGAAACGCAAAAACTATTGAAATTTGATTTAGGAATTCTTGTTTTGAGTTCGGTTGAAAGGCACGTAGGAGAAATTTGATACCTTCTTATATCTCTTTTTCTAACATCTCTAATAATTCATCAAATCTTCTTATAGTTTCTTCTAAAGGTTTTGGCGTAGTCATATCTACTCCCGCTTTTTTGAGTATATTTATTGGATAGTCACTTCCGCCACTTTTTAAGAATTCTTTATATCTCTCTACGGCACTTTCACCCTCTTCAACTATCATTTTACTAAAAGAATTAGCTGCTGCAAAACCTGTAGTATATTGATATACGTAGAAATCGTTATAGAAATGAGGTATTCTGGACCATTCCATATCTATTTCCTCATCTACCACCATTTCTGCTCCAAAATATTTTACATTTAAATCATGATAAATTTTGCATAAATCTTCTGGTGATAACGGATTCCCCTGTTCAATATTTTCATGGGTTATCTTTTCAAACTCCGCAAACATGCATTGTCTAAATACTGTAGTTCTTATTCCTTCTAATTGCTGATTTATTAAGAATAATCTTTTCTTCTTATCATTCTCATTTTTAATTAAATAATCTATTAATAGACATTCATTAGTTGTAGATGCTACTTCCGCACAAAATAACTCATATTCAGAATATATATATGGTTGAGTCTTTCTTGAATAGTAAGAATGAATAGAATGCCCCATTTCATGAGCAAGGGTAGATACATCGTTTAATTGGTAATTATAATTTAAAAGCACGTATGGCATACTGTCATAGCAGCCCCAAGAATACGCACCTCCACGTTTCCCCTTATTCTCAAATACATCTATCCAACCTTCACTAATACCTTCTTTGAATATATTTAAATACTCTTGCCCTAAAGGTTTGATACCATCTAATGCTATTTTAATAGCATCTTCGTACTCAATATGATCTTCCTGCGCATCAATTATTGGCACGTACAAATCATACATATGAATTTCATCCAGGCCCAACAGCTTCTTTTTAAGGCTCACATATTTATGAAGGGAAGCTAAATTGTTATTTATAGTATCCACCACATTGTTATAAACCTCTACTGGAATATTATTGGGTTTTAAAGAACTTTCTAATGCGGTGGCATAATTTCTTGTTTTTGCATTAAATATAAAGTTCTTCGTTGAAGATGTTAAAGCTGTTGTTAAAGTATTTCTAAAGCCTTTATAAGTTCCAAATAATGCTTCGAAGGCATCTTTTCTTACTCTTCTATCCTTTGATTTTATAAAACTACTGTAGTTTCCTTCTGTTAATTCAATCTCATTACCTTTTTCATCTTTTATACTTGGAAATGTCATATCTGCATTTGTAAGCATCCCAAATATATTTCCTGGTGCATTTAAACAATCACTAACAGAGGCTAAAAGCTTTTCTCCCTCTATACTTAAGGTATGAGGCTTTTGGCTTAAAATATCTTTTAAATAGAATTCATATACTTTAAGTTCTGGAAGTTTATAAATTGCCTCATCTACAGCTCCCTCTGGTAATGATAATAGTTCAGGAATAAAAAATGCTGTAACACTGGAAGCTTCAGCTGCATAAGTATCAATTTTATTTTTAAGCACTTGGAACTGAGCCTTAGCTGTATCCTCATCTGCTCTTAAATGTGCATATACAAGCAATTTATCTAAAAGTTTTAGAACCTCCACATTGCTTTCTAAAAAGCATAATAAATCTTCAGCGTTGCTTAATTTTCCTGAAAACCTTTTCATTTCTGGCGCTTTAGCTTTTAATTTTTCAAAATCTTTTTCCCACAACGCAGAATCCTTATACATCTTTTCAACATTCCACTTATACATGCTATCAATTTCATCTCTCGTTTTAAGTTTTTTAACTTCACTCACTAAAATTCCTTCTTTCATTTATAAATTAAAAATTTTACTAAAGTAGATTAGTCTACTTTGGCAGATTAACAAATAACATATTATAAGTATATTATCATAAAATTAAGAAAATTTCTACAAACTAAAAAACCTCACATTTTGTGAGGTTTTTATTAAATGTGTATTATACTATAACTATATTTCTACAACCATTAGATGCTGCTATATCTCTTAATTCCTTCATTGCTTCATCTTTCGGAGTGTAGCTGTTTATTATTTCATTTCGCACCCCGAGTTGCCTATATTTTATAAGTTTGTATCTTATATCCGGATTCAAGGACGTAATAAGCTTACTAATTTCGTCTACATTATGATAATTATCTAAAACTTCTGGCACAATAACAGTTCTAATTTCATAGATTTTATTTAACTTAGCTAAATATTTTACATTTTCTAGAACAATAGTATTTTCCATGCCTGTGAGCATCTTGTGTTCCTCATTATTATAGGACTTTATATCTACCATCGCCATATCCATAATATCCACAAGTTCCCCCTGTTCCCATAAAGGCACCGAGCCATTAGTATCCAAAAAACATGTTAAAGCCAGCTTTTTAGCTTCCTTAAATAAATGTATTAAAAATTCGCTTTGAAGCGTACACTCACCACCCGAAACTGTAATTCCAGAGATGAAGAATTTATTCTTTTCGATCTCTTTTATAACTTCTTCTACTGTCATGTTGAGCGCCTTAGGTGAACTATTTTTTCCACAAACCTTTATGCATTCATCACATTTACTACAGGCTGTTTTATCCCATACTACATTAGAATCTTTGAATTCTAGTGCTTTATAATGACAAGAATTTATACACACCCCACAGTTATTACAAACACTTATAGTCTCTGGATTATGACAATAAAGGCAATTAAAATTACATCCCTGCAAAAATATTGCTGTCCTATTTCCTGGGCCATCCACAGAGCTAAAGGGAATAATTCGGTTAACTAGTCCCTTAATCATTTTTTCTAATCTTTCTATCGTATACCTTTTGGTTCAGAACTGCTCCAAGTCCTAATGCTACTGTATCTTGTAATGCCTGCTGTCCCGCTTGTAATTTTTCTATGTCTGATCTTTTTACAAGGTAGCCAGTAATTCTTATTACATCACAATCAGTAGAATATGCTGAAAAATATCTCATTTGCGCTTTAAAAGCGCCTTTGATAATATCTAGCACATACTGAGGGTTAGCTTTAACTGCACTATCAAAATTAAATATATCGCCTATTCCCGATGGAAAGAACTTATGGAATTTAGCTGCCTCCACTATATGCTGTGGAAGTTCAGGCTCATCCCCAATTGGAATCCTGCATCCTGGACTTATCCCCATATCAGAATCAATACCCACTTGAGCATGTAATAAATATTTACCTTTAGATATAAAGCAATGAGGGTCATTGTATTTATTGACCTCTGTTTCTAATCTTTCAATAATTCTATATCCAAGTGTATTAGCCATTTCACTATGCCCGAATCTATTTTCCAGTTTAGTAGAGTCAATAAAATAATTTACACATTCAGCTAATCCAAACATACCAAACATAGCTGTGAAATTATCTTTATTAATTAATCCTTCTTTTACTAGAAAATTAGTCTCAAAGAATCCGCTTTCCTCCACTAAAAATCTAATTCTTTCCTGCATATAACCTGCCATTTTCTCTACTGCATCAGGTAACAACACATTCAGAAATTGCTGTTCATTTTCTGCTTTTTTAGCAAGTCCAGCTAAATTTAATCTAGATAACGTATAGCTTCCCCCACCAATAGTCAATCCATTATAACAACTAACTATGGCATAGTTTCCATCAAACTCACTTGAAAACATCTCATGATTAGCAAAGCTTGGTTTTGCAGTTATTAATGCAGTATTAATTGCATCAATAGCAAAATCATCAGTCGTACTTGTACTATATTTTAAAGTTAGATTAGGAATTGCATTTTGTAATTCTCTCTCTGCTCTTAATATTAATCTTCCTGCCTTAGTATCTTGTGGACCTATATTGGCATGGCAAAAAGAATCTGTTATGGTTCTATCTATATGTGTTAAAAATAATTTTATAGCATGAAAAGCTTCTTCCTCATCTATCACAAAGGGTTCCAAAAGAGTATCAATGTTTCCTATATATACTGGAAATGAAGAAATTGATGGTACATGCCTATATAATATTAATAAATTATTTGTAGCTTCCCAAATATCCTTTGGAGGCGTGAGTCCTAAAAATTCACTTCCGTTTTTTATGAATTTTTCGTAATTCGGTACTATATACCTCGGTCTGTACGGCGCATGTCCTTCAAAAAGATCACAAATTATCCCCTCATCTCGAAGACTTTGAGTATCTCTTTCAATATTTAGAACATCTATACTATCTTCCGCTGCTCTAGCAAGAGTCAGTACCTTTTGCTCGTAGGTTAGAGTCCCATTTTTAATAATTTCTAAAATGTTGTTCATATAACACCACTCCATTTAAATTATTTTAACCACATTTTTAAATGGGTTGTTTAACATATAAGTATGTAAATTTATTATATGCTGTTAATTATATTTTATATTGAATCTTATGTTTTTGCAAAGCTTTTCTCTGTTAATTGATATCAATTATTTTATAAGTACAATTATGATTAAATATCAAAGATATCATTTCCTTATTTATGAATATAAATTATAGCCATGAAAGTAAAAATATTATTACGAATATATACTAAAATAACTGTCAATAATATAATAATATTTACATTAATTGTATATTATAGTTATATACAATTAGATTGCATATAAGACTACAACAATTTTTTAGGAGGATCAAAAATGCTAGTTTTTTCAGTAATTTTAATGAGTTTAGCATTGATTATTTATACAATTTCTATTTTAAATGAATTCAAACGAAAGATATTAAAGCCTTGGCATGCCATTATGTTTTGTATTGGCTTTTGTTTCGATGCGGCTAGTACTATAATTATGTATAAGCTTGGTGGAAGTAAGATAAACTTTGGGTTACATTATATATTTGGAGATATTGCATTATTTCTTATGCTAATTAATGCGGTTGGGGCTATTATTATATTAAATAAAAAACATAAAAATTTATTAATTCAATTCTATAAATTCAGTTTTTTTGCATGGATCATCTGGGTTATTTCTTATATTTTAGGGGCGGTTTTGCACTTGTAAAACTATTGAAATTCCATTAAGAAATTAGAGTTTCTTAATGGAATTTCCAGTTTAGAGCTCGTTTGCAAGGCACGCAGGGGAATCTTCATATATTACTTGAATTACTATTTATCCAAGCTTAGCTAATTCCACAGCTAATTGTGCTCCAACTTTAGCATTATTATATACTAATTGAATATTTGATTCCAGGCTTGCTCCACCAGTAATTTCTTTAACTTTTCCAAGCAAGAATGGTGTACTTTCTTTTCCCTTAATTCCTTTTTCATCTAATTCTTTCAAGGCATTTTCAATAGCATTAGTTATAGCATCATAATCCATCTCATACTGCTTTGGAATTGGATTAGCAACAACTAAGCCTCCATTTAAACCTAAATCCCATTTTGCTTTTAAGGCTACTGCAAGTTTATCGGCAGAATCTATACGGTAATCTACCCCGAAACCACTCTTTCTAGTATAAAAAGCAGGAAGTTCATCTGTCCCAAAGCCAACTACTGGAACACCTTGAGTTTCTAGATACTCTAAAGTTAAGCCTATATCTAATATAGATTTTGCTCCTGCACAAATTACAGCTACATTAGTATGTGCTAATTCTTGAAGGTCTGCTGAAATATCAAAGGTTTGTTGTGCTCCTCTGTGTACTCCACCAATACCACCTGTAGCAAAAACCTTAACTCCTGCAAGTGCAGCAATTATCATTGTTGATGCCACCGTAGTTGCCCCATCGGCCTTATTTGCTATTATAAAAGGAATATCACGTCTACTAGTTTTAATGACATTTTTACCACTTCCAAGTGCCTCTATTTCATCTCTAGTTAAACCTACCTTTAATCTTCCATTAAGAATTGCAATAGTAGCTGGTATTGCTCCATTTTCTCTTATTATTTCTTCTACCTTTAAAGCAGTTTCAACATTCTTTGGATAAGGCATTCCGTGAGATATAATAGTAGATTCTAAAGCTACTACAGCCTTTCCTTCTTCTAATGCCTTAGCAACCTCTGGGTTAATATCTAAATAATTTTTTAACATAATTCAATCTCCTTCATCTTCTTATTTATATTTTCTACAGATATGTTAGGGTTAATAGTATTTTCATGGGATAAGGCTAATATTGCTGCACTCATTGAAAACCTTGTACTATAGTCAATATCAAAATTATTAAAATGACTATAAGCTAGTGCTGCGAGGCATGCATCACCTGCCCCTGTTGCATTAACTACCTGTATCTTTGGATTTCTTATATGATTAGCATTAACACCATCATCATAATACATTCCCTCTTCACCAAGACTTATAAACACTCTTTTAACTCCCTTTTCTAAAAAGTAATTTGCTGCCCTCTTTAGATCAGTTTCATTGTTGATTTTAATACCTGATAACATTTCAGCCTCAAGTTTGTTAGGTTTAATTGTATGAAAATAACCAATGATATCCTTGATTTTTTTTGCTTTTGTTGTTGATACTGTATCTAAGAAAAAGTCTACATCCTTGTAATTAGTTAGAATATATTCTATAGTTTCCTTTGGAATATTTGTATCGATAATACAAAGCTTCGAATTTTCAATTATATGCTTCTTATTTTTAATAAAATCCACACTAACCTTATCAACAATATCCATGTGGGCTATAGCTACCATCATATCACCACTAGCATCTAGTATTGATAAATAGGTAGAAGTAGCATGCTCCTTTAAAATAAGGGAGTCTTCCATATTAAGATGAATTAACCTTGACTCATCTAATATTTTTCTTCCATATACATCATCGCCTACTGCGCTAATAAGCTTAGTTTCTATGCCTAATTTCACTAGATTTTCACCAATATTTCTTCCTACACCACCAAGTGAAACCTTCACCTCTCCAGGGTTAGAATCCTTTAATATTAAATCATTTTTTGGAAAACCTTGAATATCAATATTAGTTCCACCAACAATACTTATATATGGCTGCTCTCTTACTATATATCCTTTGCCAACTACATATCCTTTTTTTAGCAAATTGGTAATGTGGACTGCCACTGATGAACGTGTAATTCCTAAGGAATCAGCGAGTTCTTTTTGAGAAATCATAGGATTTTTTTTGATCAATTCCAAAATTTCTTGTTCTCTGTTTGTCATAAAATTCTCCTTAATATATGTTTAGTATATAAACATTAGCTTATTAATATTCTAACATATCTATTTTTATTTTTCAAGTGTGATTTTATATAGTTTTTCAAAATAAATCAAATTTATTTGCACGCCAATTTGTAGAAGCCTCTAGAAGCTTAATAGGATATTCCATCTCAAATTGGAAACACTATTAATTGATATTTGTCTAAAATAAATTGGGGTATATACCATTGATAATTATTATATACCCTAGAGAATAGCAAGGAGGTATACATAGTGTGTTCAGAAAACTTATCTAATGAAAAATTTAAACAACTCGAAGATTTTATCAAAACTGTACCTAATGACCGCAGTTCTTTAATTGAAGTCTTACATAAAGCGCAACAAATATTTGGCTATTTGCCTAATGAAGTTCAGGATTTCGTTGGAGAAAAATTACACGTTCCTACAGCTTCAGTATACGGTGTTGTAACCTTTTACTCCTATTTTACTACAGTGCCTAGAGGTAAATATGTTATAAATATATGCACCGGAACTGCTTGTTTTGTACGTGGAGCTGCAGATATTTTAGGTGAATTTGAAAGAAGGCTCAATATATCTGCTGGAGAAACTACCCCTGATAAGAAATATACCATTGAAACTTTAAGATGCGTAGGAGCCTGTGGACTTGCTCCAGTAGTAACGGTTAACGGTAAAGTTTATGGTCATTTTAAAACAAATGATGTAATTAAAATTTTAGAAGAGTACTCAGAATAGGAAAGAGATAGCGATTAATAATTGTTATCTACTAAAGAAAACGGCGAGGAGGATTTAACCTTGAATAAAATCAATTCTTTTCAAGAACTTGCGAAAGCTCATGAGGAATTTACGCAATTAATGAAGCTTAGAAAATTCTCTCATGATGAGGAGTTAGGTGTAGAACATACTAGATGCAAACGTGAAATATCCGTTTGTGGTGGAACCGGTTGCCAATCTGCTGAAAGTTCACTTATTATTGATAACTTGAACGCAAAGATAAAAGAAGCAGGCTTAGACCATGAAGTTAACGCACATGTAACAGGCTGCTTTGGTTTTTGCGAAAAAGGACCTATTGTAAAAATAGATCCCGATGATGTCTTTTATGTTCAGGTAAAACCAGAGGATGCTGAAGAAATAGTACAGCAACATCTACTTCAAGGTAATGTTATTGAAAGATTATTATATGAAGAACCAACTTTGAAACAAAAGGTTAAGAGACAAGATGAAATGTCCTTTTACAAAAAACAACACAGAATTGCACTTAGAAACTGCGGGCTTATAAATCCTGAAGACATTCGGGAAGCAATTGCTGAAGAAGGTTACATGGCCTTAGGTAAAGTTATTACTACTATGTCCCAAGATGATATTATTAAACTAATTTCTGATTCTGGGCTTCGCGGACGTGGTGGCGGTGGTTTCCCTACAGGCACAAAATGGTCTTTTGCTAAGAAATATAAAGCGGATCAAAAATATATTATATGTAATGCAGACGAAGGAGATCCTGGTGCTTTTATGGATCGTTCAATACTTGAAGGCGATCCTCATAGTGTGCTAGAGGCTATGGCTATTGCTGGATACGCTATAGGCGCCTCCATAGGTTTTATATATATAAGAGCTGAGTATCCACTAGCCATTGATAGACTTAAAATAGCTATTAATCAAGCCCGCACGTGGGGTGTTTTAGGTAACAATATTTTAGGAACTGACTTTAGTTTCGATATAAAATTAAAATATGGTGCTGGTGCCTTTGTTTGTGGAGAAGAAACTGCTCTTATCCACTCCATTGAAGGATATCGTGGTGAACCCACAAATAAGCCTCCATTCCCTGCTGAAAGCGGCCTTTGGGATAAACCTACCAGTGTTAATAATGTGGAAACCTTTGCTTGCATACCTGCCATTATAAATAAAGGAGCTGAATGGTTCAGCTCTATAGGAACAAAAACCTCTAAAGGAACTAAAGTTTTTGCTCTTGCGGGCAAAATCAACAATGTGGGCCTCGTTGAGGTGCCAATGGGAACTACACTCCGAGAAATCATATACGATATTGGTGGCGGCATTAAAAACGGACGTGAATTTAAAGCAGTTCAAACTGGTGGACCTTCTGGAGGATGTATCCCCGCTTCTCTTTTAGATACGCCAATAGACTATGAATCTTTAAATTCCATTGGTTCCATGATGGGCTCTGGTGGAATGATTGTAATGGATGAAGATAACTGCATGGTGGATATTGCAAAATTCTATCTCGAATTCACTTTAGAAGAATCTTGTGGTAAATGTACTCCTTGTAGAGTAGGAAATACTAGATTGTATGAAATATTAGATAAAATAACAAAAGGTAGAGCTACCGAGCAAGATATAACTAATTTGAAGGAGCTTGGTCAAATTATTAAAGATACGTCACTTTGTGGCCTTGGTCAAACATCTCCAAATCCTATTCTAAGCAATCTAACGTATTTTGAAGAGGAATTCAATGCTCATGTAAGAGATAAACATTGCCCTGCTGGAGTATGTAAAGAATTATTGATGTATGAAATAACAGATAAATGTATAGGCTGTACTCGTTGTGCTAAGATTTGTCCTGTTACCTGTATACATGGAAAAGTTAAAGAGCTACATGTTATTGACCAGGATAGATGCATTAAATGCGGTTCATGCTATGAAGTTTGCCCTGTAAATGCAATAATACGAAAGTAATACTTAAGAGAGGTGATAAATTTGAATTTAGTAACTTTAACTATAAACGGTAGGCAAATAGAAGTAGCAGAAGGCACTTCTATTCTAACAGCTGCCAAAAGCCTTAATATTCATATACCAACTTTATGTCACTTTAAGCTTCATGATGACAGAACTATAAATGATCCTGGCTCTTGCAGAGTATGTGTAGTAGAGGTGGAAGGACGCAGAAATTTAGCTCCTGCCTGTTCTACTCCAGTAGCCAATGGAATGGTTATAAAAACAAATTCCATTAGGGCTATAAAAGCACGCAGAGCTGTAGTAGAACTCTATCTTTCTGATCATCCTAAAGAATGTTTATTATGCGAGAAAAACCTTCACTGTGAACTTCAATCTCTAGCCGCAGAACTGGATATTCGTGAAATTAGATATGAAGGGAAAATGTCTCATTATGAAACAGACAATTCAAGTTATTCTATTATAAGAAACATGGATAAATGTGTTTTGTGCAGACGTTGTGAGACTATGTGTAATGAAGTTCAAACTTGCAGAGTTTTGTCCGGAATTAATAGAGGATTTATGACTAATGTAGCTCCTGCTTTTAATGCACCCTTAGCAGAAACAAATTGTACTTTCTGTGGCCAGTGCGTTGCCGTATGTCCAACTGCAGCTTTAACAGAAGTAAATTTCACACCGAATGTATGGGATGCTATAGATGCTAAGGATAAAATAGTTGTAGTGCAAACTGCACCTGCCATAAGAGCAGCTCTTGGAGAAGAATTTGGCTTAGAACCTGGTACCGTAGTAACCGGTAAGATGGTATCTGCTCTACGTGCTTTAGGATTTGATTATGTTTTCGATACAGACTTTGCAGCTGACTTAACTATAATGGAGGAAGCTAGTGAGTTTGTACATAGACTAGAACACGGTGGTACATTGCCTATACTCACAAGTTGCTGTCCAGCATGGATAAATATGTTGGAACATGACTATCCTGATATGTTAGATATTCCTTCAACTTGCAAATCACCACATCAAATGTTTGGTGTTATAGCTAAAACCTATTTTGCAGAAAAAATGAATATAGATCCTAAAAAAATGGTAGTAGTGTCTGTTATGCCTTGTCTTGCTAAGAAATATGAGGCTGCAAGAGATGAACTAAAACATGATAATTTAAGAGATGTAGATATTGTAATAACCACTAGAGAACTCGCAAAAATGATTAAAGAAGCTGGTATCGACTTCACTTCTTTAGAAGATGATGATTTTGACAATCCGCTGGGAGAATCCTCTGGAGCTGGAGTTATCTTTGGAGCTTCTGGTGGGGTTTTAGAAGCGGCTGTCCGTACTGCTTATGAATGGATTACTGGAGAAACCGGTCCAGCATTACAATTCCATTCCATTAGGGGCCTTGAAGGCTGTAAAAAAGCAACTCTTAAAGTAAAAGATATGGATGTAAATGTAGCCGTAACCAATGGACTAGGTAATGCCAGAAAACTACTTGAATCTATAAAAAATGGTGAAGCTACTTACCATATAATCGAAATCATGGCATGCCCAGGTGGTTGTATTGGTGGCGGCGGTCAACCATATATTTACGGTGATGTTGATATACTTAAGAAGAGGGTAGAGGCTATTTACAAAGAAGATGATAGTAAAGTTATAAAAAAATCTCATGAAAATCCTTATATTCAAAAGCTTTATAAAGAATTTTTAGGAGAGCCTTACAGTGAAAAAGCTCATGAGCTACTTCATACTCATTATGTGAATCGTAAATATCAGAAGATGAAAAAATATGAACCTAAATAATATTTAAACAGAGACAGAACTCATGGTGTACAATGAGTTCTGTCTCTGCCTCTGTTTATTACATTGCTACCATTTTAGAAAATCCTTTTTGCTGCTATAAATCTTGTTTGCCAATAAGCTGTAGTTATATCTGTTGTTTTCACTACATCACCTGTTTTAGGACTATGTATCATCTTTCCAGCACCAATATAAATCCCCACATGAGAAATGTTACCATCACCTGCAAGTGAATAAAAAACCAAGTCACCTGCTTGTAAATTTTCTTTTGCCACATATTGTCCCTGTTTTGATTGATCAATAGATATTCGGTTTATAGTATATCCTAC
>JAJXYA010000252.1 GCA_021780795.1 Bacillota bacterium
GGAGTTTTCGGCGTTTATGCCAATAATCCTATAGATGTTGCATCAATGACTTATTATGGACTTTATGCCCTTCAACATAGAGGGCAAGAAAGTGCAGGAATAGCAGTTGCTGATGGCGAAAAAATTGACATACATAAAGGTTTAGGTCTGATTACAGAAGCATTTAAACAAGATGATTTAGAAAAATTAAAGGGTCATATAGCTATAGGTCATGTAAGATATTCAACTGCTGGAGGAAAAGGAATTGAAAATGCGCAGCCAATACTCGCTTCATCAAAAATGGGTCCAATAGCTATGGCTCATAACGGAACTTTGGTAAATGCTGATGTAATAAAAGAATTGCTTGAAGATGGAGGACAAATTTTTCATACTTCAACAGATTCAGAAGTAATTTCTTGCCTTATAGCAAGAAGTGCAAAAAAAGGCTTTGCAAAAGCAGTAGTTGATGCTATGTCAGCTATTAGAGGATCATTTGCATTGACTATTATGTCAAAGGACAAATTAATTGGAGCAAGAGACCCTCATGGAATTAGACCACTTTGTCTTGGTAAAATTGAAGAAGGATATGTATTAGCTTCAGAAAGTTGTGCGCTTGACGCAATAGGAGCTGAACTTGTAAGAGATATAGATCCAGGAGAAATAGTTATAATAGATGCAGAGGGTGTACATTCATATAGATATTCTGAAAATACTCAATGTCAAACTTGTGCTTTCGAATATATATATTTTGCTAGACCGGACTCAAGAATAGATGGACTTGAAGTTCATACAACTAGAGTAAAAGCAGGAGAACAACTATTTAAGGAACATCCAATAAAAGCAGACCTAGTTATTGCTGTCCCAGATTCAGGAATACCAGCAGCTATAGGATATGCAAAGGCATCTGGAATACCTTATGATACTGGATTTATTAAAAATAGATATGTTGGAAGAACTTTTATATCACCATCTCAAGAAATAAGAGAAAGAGCAGTTGCTGTAAAATTAAATCCATTAAAGGTAAACTTAGAAGGCAAGAGCGTTATACTTATTGATGATTCAATAGTAAGGGGTACTACTTCAAAACATTTAGTTGAATCTTTAAGACGTGCAGGGGTAAAAGAAGTTAGCTTCTTAATTGCATCACCAGGCGTTAAATATCCATGTTACTTTGGAATAGATACACCTTATAGAAGTGAGCTTGTTGCTGCTAATAATACTGTGGAAGAAATCAGAGATATGATTGGAGCAGATTATTTAGGATACTTAAGTGAAGATGGCGTTTATAAGAGCTGTGAAGGAAAAGAAGGATTCTGTATGGGATGCTTTAATGGAGTTTATCCAGTTGCAGCACCAGTAGAAAACCAAGTACAATAAAATATCTAAAGATCATCTTGAAAGGTAGGAATTAATAAATGATTACTTACAAAGAAGCCGGAGTTAATATAGAAGAAGGATATAAATCAGTTAAATTAATAAAAGAATATGCAGCTAGAACTATGAGCAAGTATGTTTTAAATGGACTTGGCAGTTTTGCAGGAATGGTTGAATTACCATCAGGGTATGAAAAACCAGTTTTAGTTTCAGGAACTGATGGAGTAGGAACTAAGCTTGAAATCGCATTTAAAAATAAGAAATACGATACAGTTGGAATTGACTGTGTTGCTATGTGTGTAAATGATATTTTATGTCACGGAGCAAAACCATTATTTTTTTTGGATTATATAGCTTGTGGAAAGTTAGACGCAGAAGTTGCATCAGATTTAGTTAAAGGGGTATCAGATGGTTGTGTAGAGTCTGATTGTGCTTTAATTGGAGGAGAAACAGCAGAAATGCCAGGTTTTTACTCTGATGGTGAATATGATATGGCAGGATTTGCAGTAGGTATTGCAGATAAAGACAAAATCATAAATGGTAGTAATATTAAAGAAGGCGATAAATTAATAGGTATTGCTTCTTCTGGTGTTCATTCTAATGGTTATTCATTAATCAGAAAAGTATTTCCTGATCTAAATGAAGAATTTAATGGTGAAGAAGTTTGGAAGACATTAATTACTCCAACTAAGATTTATGTTAAGCCTATACTTAAATTATTAGAAAGCTATGAAATTAAAGGAATGGCTCATGTTACAGGTGGCGGATTTATTGAAAATGTTCCAAGAATGTTCAATGGCGGAGATTTCACAGCTGTAATTAAAAAGGATTCATATCCACTTCCAGCTATATTTGAAAGAATTATTGAAAAAGGTGTAGATAAAGACCATATGTACAATACTTTCAACATGGGAATAGGATTTGTGCTTGCTGTTTCAGAGACGGATGTGGCACCTATTATAAAAGCTTTAGTAGAAATGGGAGAAAAAGCTTATGAAATAGGATATGTAACATCTGGAGGTGAAGGTGTTTGTTTAAAATAGCGATCCTCGTTTCAGGTGGAGGAACAGACCTTCAATCTGTAATAGATGCAGTAGAAAATAAATATATTAATGGCAAAATAGAAATGGTTATAGGAAGCCGCGATAATATTTATGCTTTAGAGAGAGCAAAGAAACATAATATAGAAACTTTTGTTGTAACACGACGTGAGTATGGGGAAAAATCTTCAGACAAGATATTAGAATTAACAAAGGGGAAAGTTGATTTAATAGTTCTTGCAGGATTTTTAGCAATTTTAGATGGAGAAATATTAAAAGAATTTGATAATAAAATCATAAATATTCATCCATCTTTAATTCCCTCTTTTTGTGGACCAGGAATGTACGGATTAAAGGTTCATGAAGCTGTAATTAAAAGTGGAGTAAGATTTTCAGGATGTACTGTTCATTTTGTAAATTCTGAAGTTGATGGTGGTGCAATACTTCTTCAAGAAGCTGTACCAGTTTATTTTGAAGATGATGCAGAAACTCTTCAAAATAGAATATTAGAAAAAGAACATATAATATTACCTAAAGCAATTAAACTACTTAGTGAAGAAAGAATAAAAATAATTGATGGTAGAGTTAAGATAGAAGAATAGAGGGGGCCTTTTCGTGAAAAAGAGAGCTTTAATAAGTGTATTTGATAAAGATGGAGTTTTAGATTTTGCTAAGTTTTTAGTATCTAAGGATATTGAAATTATATCAACAGGTGGAACTTACAAGTACTTAAAAGAAAATGGATTAAATGTAATTGAAGTTAATGAAGTTACTAATTTTCCTGAAATGTTAGATGGTAGAGTTAAGACTCTTCATCCACTAGTTCATGCGGGAATTCTTGCAATACGCGATAATGAAGAACATATGAATACATTAAAAGGAAGAGATATTCATACAATAGATTATGTAGTTGTAAATCTATATCCATTTTTTGAAAAAGTTAAAGAAGATTTAGAATTCGAAGAAAAGGTTGAATTTATAGATATTGGTGGACCTACAATGCTTAGAGCTGCTGCAAAGAATTTCCAAGATGTTGTAGTAATTTCTGATAAGAATGACTATAATGTTGTTATGGAAGAGATGCAAGCAAATGGTGAAACTTCTTTAAAGACTAAGAAGAAATTAGCAGGTAAGGTATTTAATCTTATGAGTGCTTATGATGGAGCTATTTCAAACTTCTTATTAGCTGATGATGAAGAAGAATATCCTGAGTATCTTGCAGTTTCATATAAGAAAATGCAAGGCCTTAGATATGGTGAAAATTCACATCAAAGTGCAGCAGTTTATTCTTCAACAATGCTTGATGGAGCTATGAATACTTTTGAAATGTTAAATGGTAAGGAATTATCTTATAATAATTTCAAAGATGTTGATATAGCTTGGAAATGCTCTAGTGAATTTGAAGAACCATCATGTTGTGCATTAAAACATAATACACCTTGTGGTGTTGCAATTGGCACAGATGCTTACGAAGCTTATATGAAAGCTTATGAAGTAGATCCAACTTCAATATTTGGTGGAATTGTTGCTTTTAACAGAAAAGTAGACAAGAGAACAGCTGAAGAAATGGTTAAAATTTTCTTAGAAGTTATAGCAGCACCAGAATATGATAAAGAAGCTTTAGAAGTATTAAAAACTAAAAAGAATTTGAGAGTTCTTAAGTTTAATAATACTCCAAAAGCTGATAAATGCATGGTTACAGTAGATGGAGCAATATTAGTTCAAGAAGAAGATAGCAAATTAATTGAAGAAATTAAAGTTGTAACAGAAGTTAAACCTACTGATGAAGAAATGAAAGATTTATTATTTGGTATGAAGGTAGTTAAATATGTTAAATCTAACGCTATAGTTGTAGCTCATAACGGAATAGCACTTGGAATTGGTGGAGGTCAAGTAAATAGAATCTGGCCAACAGAAGATGCTCTAAAAAGAGGAACTGGAGCTACAATATTAGCTTCTGATGCCTTCTTCCCATTTGGAGATGTTGCAGAACTAGCAGCCAAGGCTGGTATAAAAGCAATAATTCAACCAGGTGGATCTATGAGAGATCAAGAATCTATAGATGTTTGTAATAAATATGGAATTGCTATGGTATTTACAGGACTTAGACATTTTAAACACTAATATTAATGATCAATGCTCAATGGTCAATTTTCAATGAAGGAATTAATTCTTGCAGAACTTTCAAATATGCTTTATAAATACTGTAAGAACATAATTCATAATTGAAATTTGAAAATTGAGCATTGAAACTTGTAAAGCAAAAAATGTGAGTTATAATGAGAAATTGATAATTGATAATTGATAATTGATAATTGAGCATTGAAAATTGATAATTGATAATTGAGCATTGAAAATTGAAAATTGATTTGGAGGTATATTATATGAAACTTCTTCTAATTGG
>JAJXYA010000220.1 GCA_021780795.1 Bacillota bacterium
AACTTAATAAATCCCAATACACCTTATGTCTTTGGAGATGAAGATAAGATACAACAAATTTTATATAACTTATTGAGTAATGCAATAAAATTCACACATGAAGGCGAAATAATATTATCCTATGCCATAAAGAATTCTTTTGCACATATTTATGTTACAGACACAGGAATAGGAATTCCTGAGCATAAACTTAATAAAATTTTTAATCGATATGAGCAGGTTGAGGGAATTCCAGAAAAGTATGGTGGAACTGGAGTAGGACTTTATGTAACTAAAGAACTTATTGAAAAACATGGTGGAACTATAAAGGTTTCTTCAGTTATAGGAGAAGGAAGCGAATTTATTTTTACTCTTCCATTATGTACTGAGGAAGAGCTAAAGAGTAATATAGAAGAAAGTATTTATAATAAAGATAAGGTAGAAACTAGAGAATTGTTAGGTGAATATACAAAGCCTCTGGGGTTAAAACCAAATATAACTAGTGTATCTATGGAAGGTGTTAGAAAAATTATCAACGAAAATATAAATTCAAATAACAATGATAAGTATAAGATTTTAATAGTTGATGATGAGTATGTAAATCTTAAGGTTTTAAGAAATTATTTGCCAAAGGATATTTTTGAAGTTTTAGAAGCTGCCAGTGGAATTGAGGCTTTGAGGCTAGTAGAAGAAAATGTAGATTTAGATTTAGTAATTCTTGATATGATGATGCCTGATATTTTAGGTTATGAAGTGTGTGAGATTATTAGGGAGAAACAATCTATTTTCGAACTACCAGTGTTAATAATGACTGCGGATAGCAAAGTAGAGAATCTAGTTATATCCTTTGAATGTGGTGCAAATGATTATTTAAGGAAACCTTTTAATAGGCATGAGTTAATGTCTAGAATAAACACATTAATAACCTTGAAGCATTCAGTTAAACAAGCCTTATCTTTAGTACATGAGCTTGGAATAACTAAAAATCAAGTTGAAGCTCTTAGCGTGCAAAGTGCCGAAACTAGTAGACGGTTTGAAGAACTTATGGCATATGATAAGGTGAAAACAGAGTTTTTTGCTAATATGTCGCATGAACTTAGAACTCCTCTAAATGTAATTTGTAGTACGATACAGTTGTTAAAATCCTTTCAGGGATCAAAAAGCTTAGGTGATGAAAAGATTAAATATTATATTAATATTATGAATCAGAATTCTCTAAGGTTGCTTAGGCTTATAAACAATATAATAGACACAACTAAAATAGAGGGAGATTATATAAGCCTTCACTTAAAAAACGGGGATATAGTGTATATTGTAGAAGAAATATCTCAATCTGTAGCTGAATATATAAAAAGTCATGGCATAACTCTTATATTTGATACTGATGTAGAAGAAAAAATAATTGCCTTCGATGAAGAAAAAATCGAAAGAATTATATTAAATTTACTTTCTAATGCAGTTAAATTTACGGAGAGGAATGGAAGAATTCTAGTTAATATTTTTGATAAAGGTGAGTTTGTTGAAATATCCATAAAGGATACAGGTACAGGAATTCCAAAAGATAAGTTAGAATTCATTTTTGAACGTTTTGCTCAAATCGATAAATCTACATCTAGACAGAACGAAGGTAGTGGGATAGGACTAGCGTTGGTAAAGTCTCTTGTAGAAATGCATGAGGGCAAAATTCATGCAAATAGTGAAGAGGGAAAAGGAAGCGAATTTATTATAACTTTGCCAGTTAGAGTAGTTGATAAAGAACAAGAAGAAAACAGTCTTAAAAGTAGAGCGGTATTTGAAACAAAATACGAAGAAAATCTATCGATAGAATTCTCTGATATATATGAATAGCATTAATGCATACTAAACTATCACTTGCAGTGCTGAGTTATCAACGACTCCTGAAGGAAAGTTACACGTTGATAGAAGTCTGTACTGTTTCTCATGAAATGTCGTTAAAAACCCCGAGGAAATTATTGCAAATTTCCTCGGGGTTTAATTCTATGTTGAATTTAGGATAATAAATTTTTATTTCAAATTGTCAGGATTTAAACATAAAAGCTCATCAATTACAAATAGACCATCTTTTCTTATTAACACATCATCAAAGTAAATTTCACCACCACCGTATTCTGGTCTTTGGATGAATACTAAGTCCCAGTGTACAGAAGACTTATTACCATTGAAGGCATCATCATAAGAACTGCCTGGAGTAAAGTGGATAGAACCAGCTATTTTTTCATCAAATAAGGTGTCTTTCATTGGTTTTAGTATAAAAGGATTTACACCAATAGCAAATTCACCAACATATCTAGCTCCGTCATCAGCATTAAATACGGTATTTATTCTATCTGTATCATTTGCAGTTGCACTTATAATCTTACCATCTTTGAATTCAAGTCTTATGTTCTCAAAAGTATATCCTTGGTATACAGCAGGAGCGTTATAAGTAATGTAGCCGTTTACGGAATCTTTAACTGGTGCAGTGTATACTTCTCCATCAGGAATGTTTAACTTTCCATCGCATTTTATAGCAGGAATTCCTTTTATAGAGAAGTTCAAATCCGTGCCAGCCCCTGTAATTTTTACTCTATCTGTTTTTTCCATTAAAGTTACTAGATTATCCATAGCCTTGGACATTTTACTATAATCAAGGGTACACACATTAAAGTAAAAGTCTTCGAAAGCTTCTGTACTCATATCAGCAGATTGAGCCATAGAGTAATTAGGATATCTCATAACTACCCATTTAGTGTTTGGAACTCTAATTCCACCATGAACAGGTCCCCAAAAGTTCTTTCCATGGATGGACATTTTTTCACCAGGAACATCAGCGAGTTCAGTGATGTTATGACCTGCTCTAAGACCAATATAAGCATCCATATCTGACATTCGCATAGCTTCATATTTTGCCATCATTGTCATTTGTTCTTCTGTACAATTCATAAGAATTGCTCGATCAACTTCTTTGTCTTTAATAGTAACAAAAGGTATGCCACCAGCTAGATAAGTTTGCTTTACAAGCTCAGTTATTAAGGGAGTTTCAAGTCCAACAGCTTCAATTAGTATTTTTTCTCCCTTTTGAATATTGCAGGAATAATTAATAAGGTTTTTTGCAAGTGTAATAATTCTTGGGTCTTTCATTATTTATCCTCCTCATATGCTTCTAATGCATTCATCTTAGGTACAAAACAATTTTGAATTGCTTTGCCTTTAAAGTAGTGAAAAAAGTTTACAATAATCAACGTGTAAATTTCTTTCAACTACATAGTAACAAATGAAACAAATTCATGTAAATAGTTTTTTTATAATTTACTAATATAATTTTTCATATCTTCCATAGTCATACCGCCTTTTGTACTTGATATAATATTACCATCCTTATCGATAAAGAAGGAAGTTGGAATTGCAACAATATTATATTGCGCTGCTATACTTTGATCTAAATCCAATAAAACAGTAAAATTATATTTATTTTTCTCAATAAAGGACCTTGCTGTGTTTTTGTCATCCCCAATATTTACGGCCAGAATAACTAAATCAGAATTCTTTGTTTCCTGGTATAATTTTTCAATATCAGGCATTTCTGCTCTGCATGGAGGGCACCAACTCGCCCAAAAATTCAGAAATACTTTTTTCCCTTTAAAATCACTAAGGGATATTTCCTTTCCGCTCAAATCTTTCAGTTTAAAATTCAAAGCACTTGTCTTATTGTTACCAGTAATTTGTTTAATTGAAGGTGTTTTTTCGGTAGTAGGACCGGGGTTTTGGACTAAACTATTTGCTTTAGGATTTTCTTTAGAAGTTATGTTTAAATCATTTGTTTTATTTTTATTGTATTTAGTTACAGAATAAATACTTATGCCAAACACTATGATAACTACAAGTGGCCAAATTAATTTTTTCATTGCCAATCCTCCAATCGGTTAAATCATCATCTAAAGGTGGTTTATTAGGGTTTTAAAAAATTAAAAATTAAAAAAATCTAAATAAGGACTTAATATAGCTACTTTATTTGTAAAAACCAGAATACCCATTGTGACTAGTAGTATTCCACTTATAAAGGAAATTATAGGTGAGTGTTTTAAAATTGCATTTTTGTGCTTTGTAAAGTTACCTATAATAAGTGCAGTTAATATAAAAGGAACAGCAAGACCCAGTGAGTATACTGAAAGAAGAAGGATGCCGTTTCCTATGGTTTCCAAACTGCTAGCATATACAAGAATAGAAGCTAAAATTGGCCCAATGCAAGGAGTCCAACCTGCAGCAAATGCCATTCCCATGAGAATAGATCCTAACTTACTTCCAGCTTTATTAAAGGATAAAAACCTTTTTTCTCTATAAAATAATTTAATCTTTAATAAACCCATTGTGTGAATACCGAATACTATCATTAAAGAACCACCAATTTTTCTAAAAGCGTTTTTATTTGTAAATAAAAGTTTACCCAGTGAAGTTATAGAAGCACCCATTAAAATGAAAATAATAGAAAAGCCAATGACAAAGCCAAGCGATTTATATAATACATTCCATTTAGCTTGTTTATTATCTAAGTCATTAATAGCTGTTCCAGTCAAGTAACTAATGTATGCTGGTACTAGTGGTAAAACACAGGGTGATAAAAAAGAAAGTAGGCCTGCTGAAAAGGCTAATATAAGCGAAATATTATTCAAGTATAAATCACCTCCAAGGGAATTTTAAATAATAAAGGTATTGGAATTTTAGAAAAATATAATCTTTTAAGTAATTATATCTTAGAAATATAAAGAAATCATTAATAAAATAAAATAAAATAAAATAAAATTAAGGT
>JAJXYA010000091.1 GCA_021780795.1 Bacillota bacterium
TTTATTCATGCCTTTAAATACCTGTGTTGGAGATACTGGTGTGGATAACTTGTCATCGCTTATGCCTGCAACTTCTAATGAATTTTTATTCCACTGCAATTCATAAATATCAAATAAACCAGTAGCAGATGCAATTGAATAATCCACAACGAATTTGCCAAACAATTTAAAGAAAACATATTCTTTAATAGAAATAAACTTACTTGTATTTTTAAATACTTCCTTCATATTGTCTTTCATCCATGCAAGCTTACAAAGCGGTGACATTGGGTGAATTGGGGTGCCAGTTTTCATATAAATCTCATGGCCTATTTTGCTGTTTTTTATGTGCTCTGAATATTCTGTGCTTCTTGTATCTGCCCAAATAATGCAATCAGTTAATTTGTCTCCATTTTCATTTACAGCCATTATCCCATGCATAGCAGAGCTGAAACTCACCCCAAGAAGTTTATTTCCTTTGTTAGCATTTTCACTTACTACACTTTTAATAGAGTTAATAACTGCCTCAAACATTTCCTCAGGACATTGTTCGCTCCAAGAAGGCTTAGGGTTTAAAATAGAATAGCCTATATTGTGCTTTGAAATTACATTTCCCTTCAAATCAAACGCAATTGCTTTAGTACTACTTGTTCCAACATCTAGTCCAATTAAATACTCCATGTCATCCCCCTTTTGAAATAAATTTTCTTTTTTCTCTTTATCATTCGTATAATTACTGCTTTTTGAAAATTATTCCCTTATTTTTATTATATTCTAATGTAAAGGTTTTAACAAGGTTTTTTTGAAAATATTTTTCATTATTATATAAAAAAATACACTCTCGTGGAGTGTATGAAAATTATTTTAATATCTTTTATTTGCTATAGCTTCTCTAATTTGGCCTAAAGCCTTATAATAATTATCTTGATCCTTTAAACAAGTACCAACAAACAAACAGTCAATAAGTGATAATGCGCTAATCCTTGATTCCATCGCCTCACTTTTTGATAAATTTTCTTTACCATAGGATACGAGAACCACATCTGATGCCTTTAATATAGGAGATTTGTAATTTGAAGTTATAGATATTATTTTTACTCCTTTTTCTTTTGCAATTCGCAGGTTCTCTACTAAATCCTTATTACTTCCAGTATTTGAAACAGCTATTATACAGTCATTCTCATCATACATGGAACTTATCATTGCTTGAAAATGAGAATCCTCATGAAAGACACAGTATTTCCCTGTTCTCATGAATTTATGATATGCATCCAGAGCTATTGCTGCAGAACCACCCATACCAAAAAAAGCTATTCTTTTCGCTTTATGAATATACCCTATAGCTTTATCTAAATCCTTACTATCATTTATTCTTAAAGTTTCATTTAGTGAACTTATTGTGGAGTTAAATACCTTTTGCATTAAAACCAAGGTATCATCATTCTCTTTTATTTCTTCATGTATATTTACAAGTGGCTGTACAATTTCACTAGCTATTCTTATCTTTAAATCCTGATATCCTTTAAAACCTAATTTTTTACTAAGTCTAAATACCGTGGCTTCCCCACATTTACAATTTTCTGCTAGCTCAGTTATAGATGAATGGATAATATCCGTTGGGTTTTTTAGTATGTATTCTCCAACTCTTTTTTCCGCTCCCTTAAGCTCTGAATATATATTTCTTAGTCTTTCTATACCACCTATGTCATTCATTATATTACCACCTAACAGTATTTTTAGCTTTATTTTACCATTAAAACATATAGAGTATCAATCTATTGTTCATAATTGTAGCATTCTTCATAATCACTTAAGGTAATTTAAGACATGTAATTTTAGAACCCGAGGAATTTATATAAACTTTTTCAATACTCCAATTGATTGTTAATATATACCATGAAATGTTATAATATTATTAGATTAATGTAGATACAAATATTATATCTAAAGGGGTGTAAATATGAGCAAAGTCATAATCCAAGAGTGTGCAAGCTATGATAATAGTACTATTGCAGAAAAACTAAACAGTGGTCTCGGGCTCATTGGTGGATGGGAAACCTTTGTAAAGCCTGGTATGAAAGTACTTCTAAAAGTAAATTTAATTGGCCCTAAGTCCTCAGAAACTGCCGCAGTTACTCACTGTGAATTTGTACGGGCTATAACTAAAATTCTAAAAAAAATGAACTGCATAGTGTGGATAGGTGATAGTTCTGGTGGTGCTATAGCCGGAATAGCACCGACTGCGCAAAGCTTTGAAGTATCTGGCCTCAATAAAGTGGCAAAGGAAGAAGGAGCAGAAATTAAAAATTTTGACAGAGAAGGCGTTAAGGAATGTAACATTACAGCTGACTATGGAGATAAGTTGTATTTAGCAAAACCTGTTTTTGATGCAGATTTAGTAATTAATCTTCCAAAGTTTAAGACCCACACAGCAGGTATATACACAGGAGCATTTAAAAATGTATTTGGATTTATCCCTGGGCTTAAAAAAGCAGAATATCATAAACTACTACCTGATCCAAAGAATTTTGGTAGTATGTTAGCCGATATACATGAAAACTCTAAAATAGCACTTCATATTATGGATGGAATAACTGCTATGCAGGGTGAGGGTCCTACAGCAGGTGATGTTTACAATGGACATAAAATTCTCATAAGTACAGATCCTCTAGCTCTTGATACAGTGGCTGCAAGGATGATTGGCCTTGATATAAAGGATATTCCCATACTAAATGCAGCTAGAGAGAGGAACCTTGGACAGTGGAAATTAGAAAATATTCAGATTTGTGGAGACTACAACTGCCCTCCAGAACTTAAGGGCTTTAAATTACCCAAAAGATTTAATAGCAAAAAGAAACAAAACTATGGAGCCCTTATAAAGGTGATAGATTTTTTGAAAACACGACCAAAAATTAAGCTTTCATTATGTAAACAATGCAATATGTGCGTAGAAAGCTGCCCTGTTCAAGCTATAAATAAGGAAACTAAAGGAATTGACTATTCTAAATGTATTGAATGCATGTGTTGCCATGAGTTATGCAGATATAAAGCAGTTGAACTAAAAAAAGATAATATGGTTGCAGGACTTATGACAAAGTTCTATAGAGGGAAATACAAATAACAAATAATGTATAGTTATTTTATATGAATGGACTTTAAAATTATTAAATGATAAAATCTCCCTAAGGACGTATTTTAGTAAGCCAAAAATTCAGATGAAGAGGTGACATGATGTATTTCGAAAAATGTGGGAAAATTAACACAAAAGAAACCGTGAAGCTTGCTGTTAAAGCTGCAAAAGAAAAAGGAATTAACTACATAGTTGTAGCATCCAATGAAGGTGAAACTGCAGAGATGCTTAAAGATTGTGGAATAAACGTAGTTGTGGTTACTCATGTAAACGGGTTTAGAGAAGAAGGTACACAGGAAATGCCTGTGAAAACAAGAACAGACTTAGAAAGCTATGGATTTAAGGTTTATACTTCAACCCATGCACTTTCAGGAGCAGAAAGAGGCCTTTCTAATAAATTTGGTGGAATATCTCCAATAGAAGTTATGGCTTATTCTTTAAGAATGTTTGGTCAAGGAATTAAAGTTGGTGTGGAAATAGCTACAATGGCATTGGATGGTGGAATGTTACCTTACGGCGAGGATATCATTTCAATAGGTGGAACTGGCCGCGGAGCTGATAGCGCTATAATCCTTAGACCTGCTCATAGTTCTAATATACTTGAAACTAAAATAAAAGAAATAATTTGCAAGCCTAGTCAGTGGTAACTTATAGTAAGAGTGTTAGAACCTGAACCTGAGAAGATAAATCTCAGGTTCTGTTATTTATTTACAACTTTATTTAAAAACTTACCGAAGCTTGTTGCTATCGGCTTCTTAAAAAGATTTATTCTGCATTTGAAATAATACGCATCATCATTCCAACCTTTTTCTTTCCAATACTCACTGTCTAAGCCTACTAATTTATAGGCAAGCACCTTTTGAACTTGAAAGTTTATAAGAGCATTTAATGAGGGTTTATAATTTTCCTTGTTCATACTAAGATGTCTAATAAAATTCTCACATTCACTTTCTGTAATTTCCTTATCTATGTTTCTTATGTTTCTACCTATTTTACCTGCATTAACGCCACCCCATTGAATCACCACTCGCTCTAAGTATTTTAAAGTAGATTTAAGTCCAGAGCCTTTGGTTGTGGATATGACTAAAACTGGTTTACCATAGATCTCTGGGCGATGAAACCAGCTACAGGTTCTATCAACAAAAGTCTTTAACTTTCCTGATACATTTTCCATATAAACTGGTGAAGTTAAGATTATTCCATCACTTGATTTTATTTTCTCCATTATATTGAAAGTTTCATCTTTTAGTACGCATCCACCTTTAACCAAGCAATGTTCACAACCAATACAAGCTTTTATATCATATTCGAACAGATTTATTATTTCTACATCGATATTGTTATTTTTCAATATTTCTTTAACTTCCGTAATAAGCTCATAAGTATTCATTTTTCTGCTACTTGAATTTATAGCTATTACCTTTAACATGTGCAATACCCTCCCCTTCACTTTTAGTATTTC
Source organism: Bacillota bacterium (assembly GCA_021780795.1). Next base: position 4,572 of record JAJXYA010000091.1, read on the forward strand.
ACTAATTTAAAGAAAAATTAAACAATATATGATTTAGTATATCAATGGAATAAAAAAAAGGTGACTCCTGTTCACAATACAGAAATCACCTTCCGATAAAAACTCTCAGTTTATAAAACATGAACCATACCTTTTTACTCATAATAATTAATATTAACATCTTTTTACTTTGTAATTGATTTGAATTTTCTCTAAATATTATAGAATTGCATTAA
>JAJXYA010000074.1 GCA_021780795.1 Bacillota bacterium
GCTTATTTTTCCTTTAGAATCAACTTTTATCACTAAATCTCTTCATAAAGAACTTCTTTACTATACTTTTAGACTGCAACATCCGTCTTAATATACTTATCAACATATTGTTTACCTGGATTTACAGCTCTCTTATATGAGTCAATACTATTAATCATTGTCTTTAATTTTTCATAAATCAAATTTTACTTTTCTGTTTCAATACATACTGCACATTTACATTCTTCTATGATTAAGCTTCTAACCTTGTTTGAAAACTCAAAATACGGTTTTTCCAGCTGCCATAATTCCTTAAAGTTTACTTGGTACATAAAATCCTTTTGTTTCCATTGCACTAACCACTAAATGCATATTACCATCATCTAATCTGACTTAGCTGGATATTGTATAAGCTAAACATTATCCAATTTATTTTCAAGTACATAGTTTTATTCTATTAGAATGAAGGCTATCCCTAACTGCTGTTCCCTGTGCTAAAAATTCAGGATTTGATGCTATTTCAACCTTTACATTATTAAGCAAGTTTTCCTTTAAAAATTCTTGAACTATGTCATTAGTACCTACAAAAACTATAGACTTTTCATTATATCAACTTTTTTTACATATATGTCTACACAAGTAACCTTATATCCAACTCCTGTTACTAACCCTACATACCCAGTACCAGCTACAACTACATCCATTTATATTTCACCACTTTTCTTAATTTAGAGTAACTAATTGTAATTTTCTTCAAACCAATCATAAGTCCTTCTTATTCCATCTTCCAATTCAACCCTATACTTCCACCCTGCACCTTCAAGCTTACTCACATCCAATAATTTCCTTGGTGTCCCATTAAGATTAGACGAATTAAACTTCAATTCCCCTTTAAACCCCACGACTTCCTTAACCATCTCCGCCAATTCTCTTATAGAAACTTCCTTGCCCGTCCCAACATTTACATGCTCTTCCCCATCATAGTTCTCCATTAAAAACACACAAGCATCCGCCATATCATCCACATACAAAAACTCTCTAAGTGGATTTCCGCTTCCCCACACTTCTACAAAAGGACTATTACTAACCTTCGCTTCATGAAACTTCCTAATAAGTGCTGGCATAACATGTGAATTATTCAAATCAAAATTATCATTGGGTCCATAAAGATTAGTAGGCATACAGCTTATAAAATTATCTCCATACTGTTTTTTAAAAAATTGACACATCTTAAGTCCTGATATTTTAGCTATAGCATATGCTTCATTTGTTTCTTCTAAATATCCTGAAAGTAAATACTCTTCTTTTATAGGTTGGGGACACATTTTAGGATAAATGCATGAACTTCCAAGGAACATAAGCTTTTTAACTTCATATTTCTTTGACATTCCTATAACATTATTTTGTATTTGTAAGTTTTCATATATAAAATCTGCAGGATAATTGCTATTAGCAAGAATTCCTCCAACCTTAGCTGCTGCTAAAAATACATATTCAGGTTTTTCACTTTTAAAGAATTCTTCAACCTCTACTGAATTTGTTAAATCAAGTTCAGTATGAGTTTTTCCTATTATATTGTTAAAACCTTTAGCTTCTAATCCTCTTACAATAGCAGATCCTACTAAACCTCTATGTCCTGCTACATAAATTTTTGCATTCTTTTCCATAGTTTCTCCTCCTACTTAGTGCCTGCAACTTCTTGCTTTGTTTTAAACTGTTCCGACCCAATTCGAGCTATTTCTTTCATATCAGAATCAACCATCATTGAAACTAAATTTCTAAAACTAACTTCTCTTTCCCATCCAAGTTCAGTTTCTGCTTTAGTTGCATCTCCCCATAAAAGTTCAACTTCGGCTGGTCTAAAGTATCTTGGATTAACATCTACTAATACTTTTCCTGTAGCTTTATCAATTCCTTTTTCATTTACTCCAGTTCCAGTCCACTCTATTTCTACTCCAACTTCTGCAAATGCAAGTTCAACAAATTCTCTTACAGTATGAGTTTCATTAGTTGCTAAAACATAATCTTTAGGTTCATCTTGTTGTAGTATTCTCCACATTCCTTCAACATAATCCCCTGCAAATCCCCAGTCTCTCTTTGCATCCATATTTCCAAGGCTTAATTTTTCTTGTTTTCCAGATATTATTGAAGCTACTGCCATTGTGATTTTTCTTGTTACAAATGTTTCACCTCTTCTTGGAGATTCATGATTAAATAATATTCCATTACACGCAAATACACCATATGACTCTCTATAGTTTACTGTTATCCAATATGAATAAAGCTTTGCTACACCATATGGGCTTTTAGGATAAAATGGAGTTTTTTCACTTTGTGGTGCTGTATCTGGAAGTCCTCCAAACATTTCTGAAGTTGAAGCTTGATAAAATTTACATTTTAGTCCACTTTCTCTTATAGAATCTAAAAGTCTTAAAGTCCCTACACCGGTAGCTTCTGCTGTATATTCTGGAACTTCAAAAGATACTGCAACATGTGATTGTGCTGCTAAATTGTATATTTCATCTGGTCTAATTTTTTCTATTAATCTATTTAAATTACTTGAATCTGTTAAATCTCCGTAGTGTAAAAACAACTTTTTATTCCCAATTTCAGGATTTTCAAATAATGGATCTAATCTTGTTGTACTTATTGTACTATGTCTTCTTATAATTCCATGTATTTCATAGCCTTTTTCTAATAATAATTCTGTTAAATACGACCCATCTTGTCCTGTTATTCCTGTTATTAATGCTACTTTTGTCATTTTTTCTCTCCTTTAAGTCTATTTAATTATATATTTCTATTTTTAACTTTATCTTAAGAATTATTTATTAACATAAAAATATCTAAACAATATTTTTATAATCTCTAAGATTATCCATATAATCCTTATTGACAATATAAATGCTATCCTCAGTTTCCAAAGTCATAACATCATCAATTCCTATCAGCACTACTCTTTTACAGCTATTAATAGCTATATTGCTGTTAGATTCAATTACTCTTGTATTTCCATCAAGAATGTTATTATTAATATCTTTTTCTTTGTATCTCTCAATAGATGTCCAAGTTCCAATATCATCCCATCCAATTTCACTTGGAACAACATATATATTTTTCGATTTTTCTAATACCGCGTAGTCTATTGATATCGCTTCTGTTTCATGATACTTTTTATCTATTAAGTATTGTAAGTTTTCTTCTTCTATATTTGATATTTCATGAATAGCTTCATATGTTTCTGGGCAATATTTTTTTATTTCATCTATTATAGTTGAAATTTTCCATAAGAACATTCCACCATTCCAAAGATACAATCCATTTTCTAAATATTCCTTGGCGATTTCCACATTTGGCTTTTCAACAAATTTATCTACTTTAAATACATTAAAATCATCATTTTCACTAATTCCCTTAGTATATTTTATATAACCATATCCTGTTTCTGGCCTATCAGGCTTTATTCCTAGTGTTATTATTGCTTTTTTATTCTCTTCCAAAAAATAATTTGCTTCTTCTAATATACCTCTAAATTTCTCTTCATCTTTTATCAAATGATCTGAAGGAAGTACAATCATAGTTGAGTCTTTAAAATATCTATTTATTATTAAAGTAGATAAAGCTATGCACGGTGCTGTATTTCTTCCTTCTGGCTCTATTATTATATTTCTTGCTGGCAAATCTGGTAATTGCTCTTTAACCAAATCAACATACATTGCTCCAGTGCAAACAAATATTCTTTCAATTGGTATAATAGGTTTAATTCTATTTACAGTCATTTGTATCATAGTGTCTTCGCCTATTAAATTAAGAAATTGTTTTGGTTTTTTCTCAGTAGATAAAGGCCAAAATCTAGTCCCTTTACCTCCTGCCATTATTAGAGCACAAAGCATTACTTTCCCCCCTGATTTTATAAATTCTTACACTATTGTTGCTGCAACTTGATTTCTAGAATTACTTTCTAAATTTAAAATAGCTTTTCTTCCAACAGAATAATATTCAATTTTTCTTTCTTTTACTTTATTAACTTCATAACAATTTCTCCCATCAAATATAACAGGAGTATTCATCAACTCTCCATATACACTCAAATCCAAACATTTAATTTCATCCCACTCAGTAAATATAAAAGCAACATCCGCACCTTTTAAAGTTTCCTCCGGCGTGTTTACATATTCTATTTCAGTTGGATATATTCTTTTAAAATTATCAATTCCCACTGGATCATAAGCAACTATTTCTGCACCTTCATCTAACAACCTTCTTACATTAGGTATTGAAGGAGCTTCTCTCAAATCATCTGTTCCTGGTTTGAATGTTAATCCAAGCACTGCTACTTTTAATCCTTTTAGGCTTCCAAATCTTTGTTTTGCTTGTCTGAACAATTTATATTTTTGATTTTGATTTACTTCTATTGTTGCTTTTATTGTTTTTAATTCATATCCGTTATCATTAGCTAACCAATGAAGTGCCTTTGTATCTTTAGGAAAGCATGATCCACCATATCCAATTCCAGCTTTTAAGAATTTATCTCCTATTCTTGGGTCAAAACTCATTCCTTTAGCTACATCTTCAACATCTGCTCCAACTATTTCACAGAAATTAGCTATTTCATTCATAAAAGAAATCTTAAGAGCTAAAAAGTCATTTGAAGCATATTTAATCATTTCTGCGCTTCTTCTGTTAGTTACAACTATTGGTTGGTTGTATCTTTCATAGACTTCTCTTAAGATATTTTCTGCGTTTTTTGATTCAACGCCAATTACTATTCTTTTTGCATGTAGTGTATCAACTATT
>JAJXYA010000482.1 GCA_021780795.1 Bacillota bacterium
CGATCTAGTCCTATCAAAGAAGTTACAGAAGCTATGAATGAAATATCTAAAGGTCACTTAGATGCATCTGTTAATGGAGAGTATAAAGGTGATTTTGCGGTTTTATCTAATGCTGTAAATCAAACTTCTGATGACTTGAAATTCGTAGTCAGAAAGATTTCAGAAGTTTTAGGGAAAATATCAGAAGGTAATCTTTCTGTTAACGAAGTTGATAACTTTAAAGGTGAATTTGACAATATTTCAAACTCATTAAACACTATAGTTGAATCCTTAAATAATGTACTTGGAGAAATAAATATTTCTGCTGAACAGGTTTCAAGCGGCTCAGAGCAAGTTTCAATAGGAAGCCAAGCTCTATCCCAAGGTGCTACAGAACAAGCAAGTGCTATTGAGCAATTGACTGCATCTATAACTGAAGTTGCAGCTCAAACAAAAGAAAATGCTATAAATGCAAATCAAGCTAATGAACTTGCTCATACTGTCAAGGATAATGCAGAAAAAGGAAATATGCATATGACAGAAATGTTAAAGGCTATGGGTGAAATTAATGAAGCATCAGCTAATATTTCAAAGATAATTAAAGTAATAGATGAAATAGCTTTCCAAACTAATATTCTTGCATTAAATGCTGCTGTTGAAGCTGCAAGAGCAGGACAACATGGAAAAGGTTTTGCTGTAGTTGCTGAAGAAGTTCGAAACCTAGCAGCTAGAAGTGCAAATGCCGCAAAGGAAACAACAGATTTAATTGAAGGCTCTATTAAAAAGACGGAGAAAGGAACTTCTATTGCAAATGATACTGCAAAAGCATTATATGAAATTGTAGATGGTGTTACTAAAGCAACAGCTATTATTTCTGAAATAGCTGCATCTTCAAACGAACAAGCTACTGGAATTTCCCAGATTAATTTAGGAATAGAACAAGTTTCTCAAGTAGTTCAAACAAATTCAGCAACAGCTGAAGAAAGTGCAGCTGCAAGTGAACAACTTTCAAGTCAGGCACAATTATTAAAGGAAATGGTTTCAAATTTCAAGCTTAAAAATAACGGGCAAAATTCATATGGTACATCAAATAATTCCTTTAGTAAAAATATAAGCCCAAAAGATATAGAGCGAGATCAGTTTACCCCAAAAAAAACCCGCATCGACTTAAGTGACAACGAATTTGGTAAGTATTAAAACTGTGCTAAAGGTGGAAAGTTCAGAATGGAAAATAATATATTTCTATTTTAGCTTTCCACTTTTTTAAAAAATATTAATTAGAAAGATTTAATAGGTAACAATATGATTTATTTAAATGACGATGAATTTATAGAAATAACCTCTTTTTTAAAAAGAAATTATGGGATAAACTTAGAATTTAAAAGACAGCTAATAGAAGCAAGATTATGCAATATAATAACAGAAAAAGGGTTTTGTTCCTTTAGAGATTATTTTGACTTTGTCTATTCTAATGAGTCGAATGATGAAATAGCAATTTTAATAAATAAAGTGACTACACATCATACTTTTTTTATGAGAGAATTTGAACATTTTAAATTTTTTCAAAATACTGTAATGCCACAGCTACATAAAAATATTAAAAACAGAGATTTGAGAATATGGAGTGCAGGTTGCTCTTCTGGTGAAGAAGCATATACGCTTTCAATGATAATACAAGATTTTTTAGCAGAAGAAAAATCATTATGGGACAAAAAAATTTTAGCTACTGATATATCTCCAAATGTAATTGACATAGCTCAAAAAGGAATTTACAGTTCAGATTCTCTAGAAAATGTCCCTGAAATATGGAAACTAACCTATTTTGATAAAATCGACAGTGAACTATTTAAAGCAAGTACAAGATTGAAAAATGAAGTTATATTTAGAGTATTTAATTTAATGGATGAATTTCCTTTTAAAAAGAAATTCCATGTTATATTTTGTAGAAATGTAATGATATATTTTGATAATGCTACAAAACTTAAATTAATAAAAAAGTTTTATGATATGACAGAAAAGGGCGGATACCTTTTTATAGGTTTATCAGAATCCTTAAATAAAGAAGAAATACCATATAAATATATTATGCCATCTGTTTATATGAAAGGATAGATTACTATGAGAGAGAAACGAAAAATTAAAGTTCTTATTATTGATGATTCTTTATTATTTAGAGAGTTTATATCTCAGGAGGTAAGAAAAGACAGCGGAATAGTAGTTGTGGGCACTGCAGCAGATCCTTTTGATGCTAGAGATAAAATTATAGATTTAGAGCCAGATGTAATTACTTGTGATATAGAAATGCCAAAAATGAATGGGATTGAATTTATTAGACGTCTAATGCCACAATACCCACTCCCGGCAGTTATAGTAAGTTCACTAAGCGATAATGTTTTCGAGGCATTAAATGCTGGTGCTGTAGATTTTGTTGTAAAACCCGCTATTAGGACATCAAATGGAATGGAAGGATTTATAAATGAACTGATCGTCAAAATCAAGATAGCTTCTATGGCTAATGTAAGTCTATTTAAAAATTCTACTTTAAGTCAGGAAATACATAGTACTAATATGGAAAAAGCTGATAATGTAATTATAGCAATAGGTGCTTCCACAGGTGGAACAGAAGCTATTTTTGATATAATTCATGCGCTTCCAAAAGATATGCCAGGAATTGTTATAGTCCAGCATATGCCACCTGGTTTTACTAAAATGTATGCCAATCGTCTTAACAATTCTTGTAAATTAGAAGTAAAAGAAGCAGAAACAAGTGATAAAATAATAAAAGGTAGAGTTTTAATTGCTCCAGGTGATAAACATTTGAAAATAGTTAGAAAAAGTAATGCATATTTTGTAGAATGTTTTGAAGGAGAAAAAGTAAATGGTCATAAGCCTTCTGTGGATGTTTTATTTGATTCCGCTGCAGAAGCCTGTGGTTCTTCTGCTATTGGTATAATTCTTACTGGAATGGGTTATGATGGAGCTAAAGGTTTATTAAAAATGAAAGAAAAAGGTGCCATTACCATTGGTCAAGATGAAAAATCATGTGTTGTATACGGAATGCCAAAGGTAGCATATGATATTGGTGGCGTTTCAAAGCAGCTTCCATTGAAAAGCATACCTGAAAAAATTTGTTCCTTAGTTTACAAATAAAAAGACTATAAGAAAAGGATTGATTTATATGGTTAACTTAGAGTTTCAAAATGATAATATGCAAGTACTAATTGATTCTATGCCAATAAGTATAATTATAATAAACGAAAATTTAAAGGTTAACTATGTAAACAAACTTTTTTTAAGCATGGTTAACAAAACCTATGAAGAGGTTTTTGACATAATGATTGGAGAAAGCTTTTCTTGTATTAATTCAATATTGGATCCACAAAAGTGCGGTAAAGGAGCTAGATGCTCTAGTTGTGCACTTAGAAGTCTTATATATGAAACTAAAACAAAATGGCTTCCAAGTGAATCAGTCGAAATGAAATTTACTATTATTAATGATAAAGGTAAGCAGGAAATAAAATGGTTTAAAATAAATATAACTCCTATAATTGAAAATGAGCAAAAAAAAATGCTTATAGGGATAATAGATATTACAGAATATAAAAATACAAATATGAAACTTCGTAATCTCAAAGAAGCAGCTGAAACTGCAAACAAAGCTAAAAGCGAATTTTTAGCAAACATGAGCCATGAAATACGAACGCCACTTAATGGCATAATAGGTATGACTGCCTTAACACTAGGAACAGAACTTTCTTCCGAGCAAGAAGAGAACTTAAACATAGTTAAAAATTGTGCCGATACTTTATTATCACTAATTAATGATATATTAGACTTGTCAAAAATTGAAGCGGATAGAGTACTAATTGATAATATTCAGTTTGATATTAATACTTTAATAAAAAAAGTAATCAATACTCATTTTGTGGCAGCAGCTCAAAAGGGAATAAAATTAAAATATACAATAGATAATACTATTCCAAAACTATATGTTGGCGATGAATATAGAATAAACCAAGTGTTAAATAATCTTATGTCTAACGCAATGAAGTTTACAGAAAAAGGCATTGTGTCATTATCTGTAACAAAGATAAAAAATATAAATGATTTATATGAATTAAAATTTGAAGTTGAAGATACAGGCATAGGAATTGATGAAAATGAGATGAAATATTTGTTTAAAAGTTTTAGTCAAGTAGATGGTTCCATTACTAGAAAATATGGAGGCACTGGTCTTGGACTTGCCATATCTCAAGGACTTGTAAATTTACTAGGTGGGGAAATTAAAGTTATTAGTCGAAAGGGAGAAGGCAGTAAATTTTATTTTTCCTTACAGCTTCAAGAAACTAGATATGTTGAAGAAAAGCCAAAAGGAGATTTAATACTAAATCCAAATGCTGAAAATATGAAGGTTTTACTAGTAGAAGATAACAGAGTTAACCAGGTAGTGATAAAACGAATGCTTCAATTACTTGGATATTCTCAAGTAAAAACTGCATCAAATGGCTATGAATCCTTAAGAATATTAAAAGAAACAAAATTTGATATTATTTTAATGGATATTCAAATGCCAGAATTAGATGGAGAAGAAACAGTTAGAATCATTAGACAACAAGAAATTGAAACAGGTGAGCATGTACAAATAATAGCAATTACCGCTTATGCTCTAAAAGGAGATAGAGAAAAGTTTTTATCTGAAGGCATGGATGAATATATTTCAAAACCAGTTGATATAGATATACTTAATGAAATCTTAAGAAGGGTATCAGAAAAGATAC
>JAJXYA010000121.1 GCA_021780795.1 Bacillota bacterium
TGATACTACAATAATTAAAAAAAATTAGTACGGATAAATAATAAAATAGATTGACATTTATAATTATAAATATTATGCTTAATTTATGAAAGCGATTAAATATAAAATGATATGGAGGGGATAAAAGAAAACGATACAATGATACATTTAATAAGGAATAAGATAATATTGTGAAGGAAGGTAAAGGTATGTTAGAACATTTGAAGGAGAAAGTACTAGAAGCAAATTTAATGCTTCCTAAGTATAATCTAGTAACATTCACTTGGGGAAATGTAAGCGGTATAGATAGGGAAGCTGGGCTAGTTGTTATTAAACCAAGTGGAGTTAGCTATGATCAAATGTCTGTTAAAGATATGGTTGTAATAGACTTAGACGGAAATGTAGTTGAAGGGGCACTGAATCCATCAAGTGATACCCCAACCCACTTAGTATTATACAATTCCTTTAAAAATATCAAAGGAATTGTCCATACTCATTCGCCTTGGGCAGTATCTTTTGCTCAGGCAGGAAAAGCTATACCTGCATTTGGGACAACCCATGGAGACTATTTTTATGGGGATATTCCTGTGACTAGAAAAATGACCGCTGAAGAGATTGCTGGAGAATATGAAAAAGAGACTGGTAATGTCATCGTTGAAGCATTTAAAATAAATGAAATCAATCCGGATCATATGCCAGGGGTTTTAGTAAATGATCATGGACCATTTACTTGGGGTACAGATCCAGAAAATGCAGTTCATAATTCCGTTGTTTTAGAAGAAGTTGCTAAAATGGCATACCATTCTATACAGTTAAATAATGAAAACAGTAAAATGGATAAATGTTTACTAGATAAACATTTTTATCGTAAACATGGAGCAAATGCATATTATGGGCAAAATAAAAAATAAAGGAGAGAGTAATAATGTTGAAAAATAATAAAAAAGAATTTTGGTTTGTTGTAGGAAGTCAGCATCTATATGGAGAGGAAGCTTTAGCAGAAGTTAAACGTGATTCAGAGGCTATCGTGAACGAACTAAATGAAAAAGCAAATTTGCCATTCCCAATCGTATTTAAATCTTTAGCAACATCAGCTGCTGAAATTAGAAAAATAATGAAGGAAGTAAATTATAATGATGAGGTAGCAGGTGTTATTACTTGGATGCATACTTTTTCACCAGCAAAAATGTGGATAGCAGGTACAAAATTACTTCAAAAACCATTACTTCATTTAGCAACACAATTTTATGAAAATATCCCTTGGAAAACTATCGATATGGACTATATGAATTTACATCAAAGTGCTCATGGTGATAGAGAATATGGATTTATTAATGCTAGACTAAATAAAAATAATAAAGTTGTAGTTGGACATTGGAAAGATGCAGAAGTTCAAAAGGAAGTCGCTGAGTGGATGCAAGTAGCATACGGATATTGTGAAAGCGAAAACATAAAAGTTGCTCGTTTTGGTGATAACATGAGAGATGTTGCAGTAACTGAAGGAGATAAAGTAGAAGCACAAATTCAGTTTGGCTGGACAGTAGATTATTTTGCTATCGGTGATTTGGTTAAAGTAGTAAATGAGGTTTCACAAAAGGATATCGATGCTGCTTACGAAGAGTTTAAAGAAATATACACTTTAGATATGGGTAACAATGATCCTGCATATTATGAAAAACAAGTTAAAGAGCAAATTAAGATAGAAATAGGTTTACGTAACTTCTTAGAAGCAGGAAATTATACAGCCTTTACTACAAACTTTGAAGATTTATATGGACTTAGTCAATTACCTGGACTTGCAGTTCAACGTTTAAATGCTGAAGGATACGGATTTGCTGGAGAAGGTGACTGGAAGACAGCAGCATTGAGCCGTTTAATAAAGATCATGACTAATAATTGCAAAACTGGCTTTATGGAAGATTACACTTATGAATTAAGCGCTGGTTCTGAAGCAATATTAGGAGCACATATGCTTGAAGTTGATCCAACACTTGCAGCAAGCAAACCAAGAGTAGTTGTAAAACCATTAGGAATAGGTGGTAAAGATGACCCAGCGCGTTTAATATTTGATGGAACGGAAGGAAAAGGTGTAGTAGTATCTATGCTCGATCTTGGAACACATTATCGTCTACTAATTAATGAAGTAGAAGCAATAAAAGCTAAAGAAGATGCTCCAAATCTTCCAGTAGCAAAATTATTGTGGAAACCACAACCAAACTTTAAGGAAGCTGTAAAAGCATGGATTTATGCTGGTGGTGGACATCATACTGTAGCAACCTTTGCATTGACTGCAGAACAAGTATATGATTGGAGCCGTATGGTTAATCTTGAGGCAGTAGTTATCGATAAAGATACTAAAATAAAAGATATAATAAATGGAACTTGTAAATAATACAATTACTCTTTTAGAATATTAGATTATGGCAGCTATGAATTTTAAGCTTATAATGCATAGCTGTCAAAATATTGTTTAAAAATTAGTGCTTATAAATATAAAAAATGTAAATTATGTACGTATAAATATTAAATTTAAATTATTATAAATTAGGAGGAATATTATGACAAGTATAATGGGAAAAGATTTAATGAAGGAGATATTACCCCAGATTATTAAAAAAAAGTCGTTGCTTATTGGCGTGCAGCAAATTTTATGTCAGTAGGTCAGCTATACTTATTAGACAATTCTTTGCTAAGAGAACCTGTAAAGCCAGAACATTTAAAATCAAAAGTAGTTGGACATTGGGGAACAATTCCAAAACAAAATTTTGTTTATGAGGTATGGCAATAGGATAATAATGGATAAACATATCAAGATCCAGGTTTATTAGGACATATTGTGGACAAAAAATACAATGCTTTATTTACAACTGATAAGCCAATAATTTTTGCCTTCTATGGATTTGCTCATTTTATTAATCAATTAACATATCATCGTGAAAACAGAAACTTACATGTTCACGGTTATCAAGAAGAAGGAACTATAACTACTAGTTTCGATATGAGAGTTCAAAATAAATTAGACAGTTTCAATATTGTAAAAGATGTTGTAGAAGACTTGCCTCAGCTTGGAAATAGATGAGCACATCTTATCCAATTAATGAATAACAAGCTAGTTGAACATAATGAATACATTGGACAATACGGAGAAGATTTGCCTGAAATTATCAATTAGGAGTAGAACCTTTAATAAGCTGCTATCAATTTAAAATAAAGGACTATTAACTAGAAATTAGGTTAATAGTCCTCTTACATTATAAAGGTGAGAGAATTTATAAAAGTTATGAGGGACACTATAAATAACATCGATATAGCTTCAAGTAAAATGAATAGTCAAGCTTTTCAAGTTATTGAGATTTCTAAAAAGATACAAGTATCCTCTAAACTAGAGTTTGAGTCCATGGAGGATATAAGATGCTATATAGTATTCTCTAGGAGAAGCTATAAGGCTTGTTGGAGAGTCTTCTGTTAAAATCGATGAAATAATCGACGTTATCAGAAACATAGCTGAACAAACTAATTTGCTTTCATTAAATGCATCTATTGAAGCTACAAGAGTAGATAAGGATGGACAAAGTTTTGCTATGGTAGCAAATGAAATTAAAAAGTTATCCCAAACTAGATCTAAATCTGCTAGTGATATTTCTTCTCATATTAAGGAAATAAATAGGCTTGTTTCGAATACTGTTGAAAAGGCAGATTATAGTATAAATAATATAAATGAAAGCAGCAATTTAGTGAGCAATGATTTAAAAACCTTTGATATTATATTTGAAAAAATAAATATGACTAATAGTTTAATTAAAAATATGAATGAAAAAGTATTTAGTCTGAATGATGTGGCAACTATGGTTGCAGCTATATCAGAAGAGTAAGCAGCCAGTGCACAAGAAATCCTTGTTACATCACAGTCTTTGGTAACTCAATCAAAGAACGTAACTGAAAATAGTGAAAGTTTAGCTAGCGATGTAGAAAAATTATTAGGAACAGCTAAATTACTTAAAAATCAAGTGAAAATGTTTAAAATATAAAAGTTAATTGTAAAAAAGATTTGAATATAGTATTGCTTGAAGGAGCTGAAGATCATCCATCCACAAAATTACGAACTGATTCAATAAAAGATAGGTTTAAAGAAAAAGGAATCAATGTTAATTATGTGTTTGAAGATAATGCAAACTGGGATAAATAGTCTGCAAAAGGAATGATAAACATATTTTTAGCTACAGGCAAAAAATTTGATGCTTTAATGTGCAACAATGATGAAATGGCTCTTGGAAGTATAGATGCTTTCAAGGAAAATCAAATAGATCTGACTAAATTTCCTATTATCGGAGTTGATGCTATAGATGATGGATGTAAAGCTATCTTAAGTGGTGATATGAAATTCACGGTATATCAATCGGCTAAAAACAAAGCTAAAATGCTTGTAAAGGTAGTAGAGCTAGCCTCTGGCGATGATTTGAAGGACTTTAAAAACATCACTGAAGATGGTAAATATATTTGGATACCTTTTGAAAAAGTAGATAAAAACAATGTAAAGCAGATAACAGAATTCACAGAAATTCAACATATTGTTGAATTAATTATATTGAATTAATTTTTGCAATTTTACTTTTAAAAATAAAAAAAGCGCAAAGCCTTATGTATCAGGGTTTTACGCTTTATTATCGTGTTCGATAAAATTACAATTGTGTTGATTTCATATTTTTTAATTATCGTAAGAATAAAAATATAACTAGCAAATAATAAAA
>JAJXYA010000259.1 GCA_021780795.1 Bacillota bacterium
AATATGCTTTTTTTTCTGCTTTTAAAGACTAATAACGTTGACTTAGGTATTTAATTCATGTAATATAACTTAATGGAATACTATAATTTATTATTGAAATAATTGCTTATTATAAGTTGAATATTATACATTTAAAGTTGGTATTTAATTTAAATATAATATTTCTAATTCCTCATAAAACCTTTTAACGACATTATAGAAGGGAAGTAATCCACTTCTATAAGTGAGTGCTAAACACTGTGACAAAGAAAAGAGTTCAGTGAGAGGATAACATTTGGAAATTGTTATCTGCGCTAGAGGAATACAAAGGGTTATGGCTCATTGAGAAGTCGTTAATATTTCAGCATCGAAAATGATGATGTAGATGAAAGGTTACTGTCAAATAGGAGGTAAAAATGAAAAACCAAATAGCTAAGATACTTCCAGGAAGTATTGCAGAAGAAATTGAGTTAGAAGTGGGAGATAGATTAATCAGTATAAATGGCAATGCTGTAATAGACATTATAGATTATAAATTTTTAATTACAGATGAACTTCTTGACATTGAGATTGAAAAGGCAGACGGCGAAATTTGGGAAATTGAAGTTGAGAAGGACTATGATGAAGATTTAGGAATCCAATTTATTGAAGCCATTTTGGATAAGCCAAAGAGCTGTCATAATAAATGTATATTCTGTTTTATTGACCAATTGCCAGAAGGAATGAGAGAAACCTTATATTTTAAAGATGATGATTCAAGATTATCCTTTTTTCAGGGCAATTTTGTAACCTTAACTAATATGAAGGAAGAGGACATCGATAGGATAATTAGATATAAGATAAGCCCTATTAATGTTTCAGTTCACACTACTGATGCAGAGCTTAGAAAGATAATGTTAAACAATAAGTTTGCTGGAAACGTGTATGATAGGTTAAAGAGACTGGCTGAAGCTGGTATTAAAATTAATTGTCAAGTGGTTTCTTGTCCAGGTATTAATAATGGAAAAGAGCTTATAAAAACCATTGAGGATTTATATAAACTCTATCCTAGCATAGAAAATTTAGCGGTAGTACCAGTTGGAATAACAAAGTTCAGAGAAGGCTTATTTAATTTAACCTTGTATGATAAGAAAACTGCAGCACAAGAAATTGAAAGTGTAAAAGAATTGCAAGAGAAATATATTAGTGAGATAAGCTCACCTTTTATAAGATTATCTGATGAATTTTACGTTACAGCAGAGATTGATGTGCCACAGGAAGAGTTCTATGATGGTTATGAACAGTTAGAAGATGGCATTGGTATGATAAGACTACTTAGAAGTGTTATTGATGAAGATGTAGCAAACCTAAAGCCAAATAATAGGGGAAGCTTTACCTTTATAACAGGTCATTCAGCCTACGTTGAAATATTAAAGGTAGCTGAAAAAATTACTACAAGTAATAACAAAATTAATATTGACGTTAAAGAAATAGTGAATAATTTTTTTGGAGAAACTATTACAGTAGCAGGCCTTTTAACTGGAAAAGACATCATTGATCAGTTGAAGGATGAAAAACTAGGGGACTATTTAATAATTCCTAGCAATATGCTAAAAAAAGGATATGAACTCGGAAACTATGAGGAACAAATATTCTTAGATAACATTACAGTAAGTGATTTAGAAAAAAGCTTAAATACAAAAGTTTTAATATGTGATTATTCAGGAGAAGATTTAATCCATATAATAAACCAAAATAGTCGGGAGGAAGAATAATGGCAAAACCAATCGTAGCAATAGTAGGAAGACCTAATGTGGGAAAATCTACATTATTTAATAAGTTAGCAGGTAAAAGAATATCAATAGTTGAAGATACACCAGGTGTAACAAGAGACAGAGTATATGCTGATGCAGAATGGCTTAGACACAATTTCACAATAATTGATACAGGTGGTATCGAAGTTGAAAGTCAAGATATTATTTTAGCTCAAATGAGAAGACAGGCAGAAATAGCTATAGAAACAGCAGATGTTATAGTATTTATTGTAGACGGTAAACAAGGACTTACAGGTTCTGATTATGAAGTTGCTCAAATGCTTAGACAGAGCAAAAAACCAATAGTATTAGTAGTAAATAAAATAGATCATCTTCAATTAGAAGCTAATGCTTTTGAATTCTATAATTTAGGTATAGGTAACCCTATAGCTATTTCCGCAACTCAAGGTCTTGGACTTGGAGATATGTTAGATGAAGTAGTAGCACATTTTGAAAGTGTTTATTCTAACACAGAAAATGAAGAATATATTCAAGTTGCAGTGGTAGGTAAGCCTAATGTTGGTAAATCATCATTGATAAACAAAATGCTTGGTGAAGAAAGAAATATAGTAACTAATATTGCAGGTACTACAAGAGATGCCATCGATAGTAAATTAGAAACTGAAGAAGGTAAATTTATTCTTATAGATACTGCAGGAATAAGAAGAAAAAGTAAAGTACACGAAGGAATTGAAAGATATAGTGTTATTAGATCTTTAGCAGCTGTTGAGAGAGCAGATGTTGTTATACTGATACTAGATGCTACGGAAGAATTAAGTGAGCAGGATGAGAAAATTATAGGCTTTGCTCATGAGATGAAAAAAGCTATCATGGTTATAGTGAATAAGTGGGATCTTATCGAAAAAGATGACAAAACTATGGCTGAGTATAAAAGGAAATTACAGGCAGGATTAAACTTCATGGCATATGCACCTTATTTATTTATATCTGCAAAAACAGGTCAAAGGGTACATAAGGTATTAGCAACAGTAAAAGAATGTTATGACAATTATTCTAAAAGAATTTCTACAGGTATAATTAATGAGGTTGTAAATAAAGCTGTACTTATGAAAGAACCTCCAACAGTAGCACTTAAGAGATTAAAAATATTCTATGTTACACAAGTAGATACTAAGCCACCAACATTTATATTCTTTGTAAATGATCCAAATTTATTACATTTCTCTTATGAAAGATATTTAGAAAATCAATTGAGAAATAGCTTTGAATTTAATGGAACGGGTATAAAACTTATATTCAGGGAAAGGAAGGAATAGAATGTCAAAAGTTGCTTTTTTAGGTGGTGGGAGTTTTGGTACTGCATTATCCGTAATGCTTGCCAAAAAAGGAATAAAAGTTAACATTTGGGATAGGAAACTTAGTGTTATTAATGATATTAACATTAAAAGAGAAAATATTAAATATTTACCCAGCGTTATCGTACCAGCAGGAGTAACAGCATTCACGGATATAGAAGAGGTTATAAGTGATAGTGAGATAATAGTACTCGCTGTGCCATCACATGTAATAAGAGACTTAAGCAAGATGATAGCACCACATTTAAAGCAAAATCAAATTGTGGTCAGCATTGCAAAAGGAATCGAAGAAGGTTCATTAAAAAGAATTTCTGAGGTTATAGAAGAAGAAATTCCAAATAACCCCATAGTAATACTTTCAGGTCCTAGTCATGCAGAAGAGGTTGCCTTAGATATACCTACAACAGTTGTAGTTACTTCTAAAAAAATGGAGTATGCCAATATAGTTCAAGATGTATTTATGACTAGTAAATTTAGAGTTTACACTAATGAAGACATTATTGGAGTAGAAATAGGCGGAGCAGTTAAAAATATTATTGCTTTAGCGGCAGGTGTGTCAGATGGTATAGGCTACGGCGACAATTCTAAGGCTGCGCTTATGACAAGAGGAATGAGTGAAATCATAAAAATAGGAACTGTGCTTGGTGGTAAAACCGAAACCTTTTATGGACTAACAGGTATGGGTGATCTTATAGTAACTTGCACTAGCATGCACAGTAGAAATAGAAGAGCCGGTATTTTGATTGGCAAGGGCGTTTCTATGGAAAAGGCTTGTGAGGACATAGGAATGGTAGTTGAGGGTATAAAAGCCACAAGAGCCTTCTATGAACTTAAAGAAAAGCAACAGGTTTCAATGCCTATTACAGATGTGCTTTACAAAGTACTATTTGAAGGTAAAGACCCTAAATATGGAGTATACGAATTGATGTCAAGAAATAAAAAGGACGAGGTTTAAAAGTACGTCATAAGATTAAACAATTGATTTATAAAACCCAATTTTTCGTTAAGAAGTTAATGAAAAATTGGGTTTTTTATATATATTTTTAATCTGTAGTAATAATTTATTGTTCTTTAAAATATATTTATAATGTTAATAATAAGTATTGGGAGGGTATATCTTGGATAATTTTGATATATACAAAGATATAGCGGAGAGAACTCAAGGGGATATTTATGTAGGTGTTGTGGGTCCCGTAAGGACTGGAAAATCAACCTTTATAAAAAGATTTATGGAGCTTATGGTAATTCCTAAAATAGACAATCCTCACAAAAAAGAAAGAGCTAAAGATGAACTTCCTCAAAGCGGTTCAGGGAAATCGATTCATACTACTGAACCTAAATTTGTACCTAACGAAGCAGTTGAAATTGACTTTGATGGTGGCACTAAATTCAAAGTTAGAATGGTTGATTGTGTTGGATACATTGTTAAAGGAGCGCTTGGATACGCTGAAGGGGAGACACCTAAAATGGTGACAACTCCTTGGTATGATTATGAGATTCCGTTTGAGGAAGCAGCAGAGCTTGGAACAAAAAAGGTAATAAATGAACATTCAACTATTGGCCTTTTAATTACTACAGATGGTTCTATCACAGGTATAGAAAGAAACGAATATTTAGAAGCA
>JAJXYA010000461.1 GCA_021780795.1 Bacillota bacterium
CTTGCATAAATGGTATAAAAGGAGAAGTTATTACACTTAGCACTGCTCGCGGATATGAATCTCCACTCCATAATACCCTTGAAAATTCAAGAATGGATAAGGAAACTTTAGATGCCATGTTAAGTGCTATGATGGAGAGCCTACCTTCTTTTGAAAAATATTTCAGAAAAAAGGCTGAGCTATTAGGCTATTCTGAAGGTCTTCCTTTTTATGAATTATTTGCACCAATGGGTGAGGTCAATATGCACTTCTCCTATGAAGAAGCAAGAAAATTTATAGTTAAAAATTTTGCTACCTTTAGTGATAAGCTTGCAAATTATGCAGATAACGCTTTTTTAAATAACTGGATTGATGCTGAGCCTCGCGAAGGAAAATTAGGTGGTGCATTTTGTGCTAATTTACATAGCATTAGAGAAAGTCGAATACTATCTAACTTCACAGGGAGTTTCAGCGACGTTTCAACTCTTGCTCATGAACTAGGTCACGGATATCATGGTCTATGCTTAACAGAAGAATCTGCATTAAATAGTGACTATCCTATGCCTATAGCAGAAACCGCCTCAATTTTTTGTGAAACTATTATAAGCAATGCAGCTTTAAAAAATGCATCTAAAGAAGAAGCCTTTGCTATATTGGAGAATGATATTTCTGGGAATGCTCAAGTTATTGTAGATATCTTAAGCCGCTATTTATTTGAAACTGAACTCATTAAACGCAGAGAAAATAGCTCTTTGCCTGTAAATGAATTGAAAGAAATTATGCTAGAGTCACAAAAGAAAGCATATGGCATAGGTCTTGATCATAATTTTTTACATCCATATATGTGGGTGTGCAAACCTCACTACTATGACGCTTCTAGCAATTTTTACAATTTCCCTTATGCTTTTGGATTGTTGTTTTCCAAAGGATTATATGCAGAATATCTAAAAAGAGGAGACTCCTTTGTAAAAGAATATGATATTTTACTTTCAGCTACTGGAAAAAATAATTTAGTACAAGTGGCAAAAATGATGGATGTAGATATTCATTCTATAGATTTTTGGAGAAGTTCTCTAAATCTTATTGCTGAAGATATCGAAAAATTTGTGAATATGAAATAAGTCATCTAAAAAAAGCAGATAACATAAGCTTGTGCTTAAGTTATCTGCTTTTTCTTTATTTCGTTTTATTTTTTAATATCATAATTCGCTCTTTAATTTTTTTCTCATATCCATGGTCGCGAGGTTCATAATATACTGTGCCAATTAACTCATCAGGCAAATATTGTTGTTTTACATAATTGCCTTCATAGGCGTGAGGGTATAAATATCCTATTCCATGGCCTAATTTTTTTGCACCACTATAGCTTTGATCCCTTAAGTGTACAGGTATACTCCCAATATTTTTTTCTTCTACATCTTTAAGGGCTTTATTAATAGCCATATAAGATGCATTGCTTTTAGGAGCTGAAGCAATATAAACTGCAGCCTGTGATAAAATAATTCTCGCTTCTGGCATGCCTACAAAACGAACTGCTTCAGCTGCATTGTTTGCTACAAGTAGTGCTATAGGATCTGCATTTCCCACATCCTCTGCTGCAGCTATTACAATTCTCCTAGCAATAAATTTAGGATCCTCACCAGCATATATCATTCTAGCAAGATAATGTACTGTAGCATCGGGGTCAGAGCCTCTCATACTTTTTATAAAAGCAGAAATTACATCATAATGCTCATCTCTATTTTTATCATATTTTATATGTTTTTTTTGGAGACATTCCTCAGCAACCTCTAAGGTTATATTTATTTTACCATCCTCATCTCTATCCGTTGTTAATACTGATAATTCCAATGCGTTAAGCGCACTTCTAGCATCACCATTTGCCATATTCGCAAGATAACTCACAGCATCTTTCTCCATACAAATATTAGTATTTCCAAAGCCTACTTCTTTATCTTCTAATGCACGTGTAATAATCTTTTCAATGTGCTTTTCCTTTAATGGTTCAAGTTTGAATAACATTGACCTAGATATTAACGCGTTATTAACTTCAAAGTAAGGGTTTTCTGTGGTCGCCCCAATTAAAACTATTGTGCCCTTCTCAACAAATGGCAATAATGCATCCTGTTGAGCCTTATTAAATCTATGAATTTCGTCTATAAATAATATAGTTTTAATATTGTACATTCCTAAGTTATTCTTTGCCTCTGCTACCACTTCTCGTAATTCTTTTAGCCCATCTGTTACAGCATTAAGTCTAACAAAATTAGATTTTGTTGAATTTGCAATAACTTTAGCTAAACTAGTTTTTCCTGTACCTGGTGGACCGTAAAGTATTAAAGAGGTTATCCTATCCGCAATAATTGCCCGGTGTAAAAGCTTCCCCTTGCCCAATATATGCTCTTGTCCTACATATTCTTCTAATTTTTTAGGTTTTAGTCTCTCAGCTAAGGGTGCATCTTTTCGTAAATTTCTTTCCTGTTGTAATTCAAATAAATCCACATATTCACCTTTAAGGCACATTGAAATAAATACCAAATCAGTATTCCAATCTAATTTCATGTACCTAAATCTTTCATTTTACTTATACTATTTGATTATAGTGTATAAGGTTATTAATTTAACTTAAAGACTTCTGCTTTAGCTTTGCTGTCATATCATGTAATTTAACTATTCCCGCTTCTCTTAATCTCTTATTTTCATCTTCAATACTCTTTGTTTCCTCTATGCCCTGCATAATAGTATTCCAGGTTTTCTCTAGAGTTTCAATTTTTACACTCGTTCCCCCAGTTAATTTTGCTATATCCACACTTTGACTTCTTATACTTTCAGCATTTTTCATTAATAATTCATTAGTAGTCCTATCGAGTTCTGCTAAAGAATCAGATACTAATTTCTGCTTTTTTAAAGCAATAGCTTGAATTATTCCATTTTTAAATACTGGTATTGTTATTATAAAAGCAGAATGTACCTTAGATATCAACTTATAATTTCCCCTTTGAATCATTTTAATCTGAGGAGCAGTTTGTAATGATACCATCTTAGCCATTTCCAAATCATATATTCTTTGTTTAAGCATTTCAAGCGTTGCTTTAGCATTTTCATAGTTTATTACATTTATTTGCTCTCCATTAGTTGCCAGTGTCTCAAGTCTAGGAAGATCTTGACTTTCATTTTTTTCAACAATCATATTTCCTGCAGTAATGTATTTTTCTAATTCCCCATAGTACTCAAAATTTTGATTATATAAATTTTCTAACATTAAGTTAGAATTGTTTATTTCTGCCTTATAGCCACTAAGTTCAGTGTAAATTTTATCAATTTCTCCTCCTATGGTTTTATACTTACCAAGCATTTTATCAATAGCCTTACTTGGCTTACTAAAAAGCTTTCCAAAGAAACCTGTTTTAGTTTCCTCAAAATCTTGCTTATCAAATTTTTTCATTATACTTGTAAGTTCCTTTATCATAACACCTGAATTTTCTACACTACTGGTTTTAATAGAATTTAATATTTGGTCGGCAAATTTTGATATTTGTGCAGCAGGTTCATTTCCAAATTCTAAAATGGCATTTGCATCTTTAATATTTAAATTAGATGCAATTTGCATCACTTGTGGTGAAGCCTTAAGTTGCTGACTTATATTTATCGCTTTTTGCTCTATGTTCTCATTTCCAATGTTCTCATCTTCAATTATAAGTATTTGATTATTGTTTTCCATGTTTTTCACTCCTCTTATCTATTTTCTAATTTATTTTCAGATATTTATGCTATAGCATAAATATTCACCTTAACTTTCCCCTATGGGGCATGAGCTATTACAAATATCAACCACCAAACAAACTTTCAAAAAAACCTTTTTTCTTCTCTACATATTTTTTAAAACTCAGTCCAAAGCTCACATTCTCTAACCTGTGAATGTCATATTGATTAGGATAAATAAAATTTTCTATGTCGTTGTATCCTGAGGGATTATAGATAATTATATCTATCCCCATAGAATTCATAAAGGCAAGCATAATACAGTCTTCAAAAGATAAATTTCCATTCTCTTCATTATTATAAACTACAATTTTAGGAACCTCTTCTGGATAATCATATGCTTGCAGCAATTCAAGCATCGGTCCATCTAAATTTATAAGTACTGAGAATATATCAACTTGTAAATCCCTTAAATCTTCCTGCTCAACGTTTATTATTACAGGATTCAAGCATAAATCTTTAATTTTCTCAGCCATAGTTTTTTGAAGTCCTGTTCGGAGCTCCTTGTATTTCCACCAAGATGAATTAACCATTTCTTCAATATCGAATTCTGAAAAAACATTGTTAGGATATATTTGATTAAATTTTCCATATTCCAAATGTACTACATCCATTATAGGTAAATCATTATAGAACTTAGTAAATTTTTGAGTTACTACCTCATTAATTTCCCGGAAGTAACTATCAACATCCTCATGTGTGCCACAAACCTTTGAAAATATATTAGGTATTGCTACAGTTGTGTCTTTAACCTTAAAACCTTCCCTTATATGTGCTTTTTCCTTAATCCATATATATATTTCTTCATAGGTAGTATTAAGCGTTACCGCCTGTACATTATAATCAACGAACTGCCAAGGCCTATAAAATCCTGAATCATCTGTGAACAAAGTTTTATTTAGCTCTTCTTTAGCACTATAAGCAGTGGTCTTAATTCTATCTTCTATACTAG
>JAJXYA010000479.1 GCA_021780795.1 Bacillota bacterium
AAAGGTCATAATTATAAGCATAATCAAATAACCAGCAATGGGAACCAGACTTAAGATAATCCATATTCCATGCAAAGCACCTGGGGTTTGAGTACTTGATTTAGCTACATAACCGAATAAGCCCATCAATTGCAAACATAGTGTTACACATAGCGCTCCCGATAGCTTTGTCATAAGTGTTTGCACTGAAAAAGCTATGGCCTCGGTACGTTCTCCATTTATATAAGCACCATATTCAATACAGTCTGCTGTAAACATACCATAAATCAATAAAGGCAATTGCATAAATACCACTCTTACAGCTGCTATTGCTAAAAAGAGGTTAAAGTTATCATAGCCAGCAAAATATTGTATGACGCACATGACAATAGTCATAATACAGGAGAATATCGTAATATTTTTCTTTCCGAATTTTTTAATAAGCATTGGTAACATTGGGGCTAGTATAACAACAGGTAGTATTGTTATACCCATTATAATAGTAACCAAACCCTTGTCCCCAAGATTGGAGTTGGCAAAATAAACAGCCATAGTTTGTAGCGAATTAGTAGAGCTTATTGCCAGGAATCCTGTGTAATAGATTAGTAATTTTTTATTTTTGAATAAAAAAGTGAATATTTTACGAAAAGTAATGTTCTTGCTGCGTTTATACTGTATGCGTTCTTTACAAAGAAACTGTAAAGGAAGCATTGCTAAAAATGATATAAGTGCGTAGATTCCGATGGAACCTGTCCAACCAATAGCACCTTGTAGGGACATAAAAACTGCACTTGAAATAGCTGCAAGTGCTGCTGCTAATCGACCATAGGAAATCAACTTATCCCGTTCAAAAACATTATCTGTCATAGCTGTAGAAAGTGAAAAGAGTGGAGAGTCGGACATCGTGTAGAGCAATCCCCACAGTATATAGGTCACATATGCAATAATAAGTTTTGCATTATAAGTTTTTCCAAAGTTAAAAAATACGAAAACAAGAGAAAGTGGAACAGTATAGGTTACAATGCGAAGCCATTGCAGGTACTTACTATTTTTAAAGGGATGCTTATCAACAATTGCGCCCATAAATGGATCATAAAAAGCATCTAGCACACGTGCTATAAGTAGGAGTAAGGATGCAGATGCAATTGAGAGGCCAACACTTTCTGTATAAAAAAAGCTTAGAAACTGAAATTGCAGAGTATAAATAACATTCTGTCCAAAAAAGTAACCACCATAAGACACTCGTTCTAGTTTAGAAGTGCGGTAAGTTTGCTTGGTCATTTTATAATTCCCCCCACTTGAATTGATTTAACAGAACAAAATCAAATACTGCTAGAAATTCTAAGTTCCTTCAAATAACATTTTACAAAATATATGATTTTTCATCCTGCTGTATGAATTTGAACTACAACATAAATATATTTGTGCTGTCCATGTATTTCATATCTAAAGTCTCAGATTTTAAAAGACATATAGATTCATAGGGTGCTAGTGTTATTATTGTATTTTTATCAATTAGCCCTTTTTCTCTGTTAATATAAATTCCATTTTCTATTGCTACCTCAAACTTACTAGCCTTTAAATTACTTAAAACTAAATATTCATTATCTTTAATCATAAATTTAACTCTAACCACCTCAGAAAAAGATACATCTATAATTGTTTTTTCCATAATAGGAAATATAGATTTGTAAAGTTTCATTTCTTCCTCACTGTATTCATTAATATTATCAGAAGTAAATACTAGTCCACCAAATATAAGATTTATAAGTAACAAAGTATATCTCTGATTTTGGGTTAGTTTATTATTTTTACTTCTTATAATAAAAACATCAGGGTCATTTAGAAAAGCGTGATTATTTAAGTGTCTTCTACCAATTGAACTTTCTATACAATTTATTGTGGACACTCTTTCTCTATAATGAAGGCTACTTAGAATTTTATCCTCCCAGGAAAGAGAAACATCACTTCCTATTCTACAGTAATCTATAAGCCCAAATGATGAGCCTAGAGGCACGCCACAGCCTAGAATAATTTTATCTCCACATATCTCTCTTAAAAATTCCATTGCCTCGTACATTATTTGTCCTCTTGTTTTTTCTTTTCTAGGTATTAAGGCCACTGCATAAAGAAAATCTAACTTTACCATATCGTAATTCCATACATTAAGTACTGTGTGAAATACTTCTTTAAGATAGTTTCTTACTTCTTCATTATAAAAATCAAGAACATAAAAAAAGCCATTCCACCCAGGATTAAACCCTACCTTTTGAAGAATCCATGAAGGATGTTCCTTATAAATTTCTGATTTTTTATCACATACAAAGGGAGCCAACCATATCCCTGCCTTATATCCTGATTTTTTTATCTCACTTGCTATAAATTTCATACCACTAGGAAATTTTTTATTTACATGAAGCCAATCTCCCAAAGTCTCTTGATATCCATCATCTATCTGAAAAATCTCTATAGGTATATTCTTTGACTTAAAAGCATTTAAATTTTCAAGAATTATTTTTTCTGTAATTTTTGTATAGTAATTATACCAGCTAGTCCATCCAGTACAATGTGGAACTTTTGGTTTTGGTAGCTTCATTGCTTCAAAATATTTATCAAAAGAGTAATTCTCCTCGCCTTCTATAAAAAACAAGTCAAAAGCTTCATATGCTGCCTCTATTACAAGTCCGCTACAATCCTTTATTACCTTAATAGTTCCTTCGTTTTTAGCATATTCAAAAACAGTGTACCCTGTTTTTTCAGAAATTGATCCAAACAGTTTAATATTTGTTTCCCCTCTTATATAAGTATATGAAAAGCTTTGAAGCTTATTAGACTCTGATGCATAAAAACCATAATCTCCGTAAAAACTCATTATAGGCCATGCAATTTTTTTAAGCTTTGGTATGCTTTCCTGTAAGCTAAATTCCCTGCTATTAGTCCAGGTTTGATATCCATTAAGATATACATGACTTTTCTTTTCTATATTTTCGTCCATTTCAATTAAAAAAGTAATAATTTCAAGTTTTAGCTTTGGTATAATTTTTATATTTATTCTTAATCCATCAGATTCAATATAGTTATCAATAATGATTTTAAAATCTTCCTTATCAACATTGCTACAAAAATTACATTTTTTTCTTTTGTTATTTAAAGTGTAAATAATTAATCCATTTTTAATATTCATAAACAACTCCCCCATTAACAGGTTTGTATCTACCTATGCTAGTCTAGGTATTAACTTAATACTAATTCTATTATCCATATTTTATAATTAGTATATGTTACTTGAAATATTTTCTATTCACTAATTAATTAACTTCTTTTTATAACTATTAAATAGTAAACTATAATATTAATTACAAGGAGGAAAAAATGGAAAGTAAGTTTTCAAAACCAAGAATTATTAGTTTTTTTACCTCTACTTTGGCTTTATCTTTCTTTAATATCTTAATTTTTCTATCTATGAGGCCCTTTTGGTATTTCATAGATAGGGATACAAAGACGCCACTGTTTGGTCAATTACCATTTACCACCTTGTTATTTTCCTTATATACTGGATATTTTATATATTGTCTTATACTTTTTATTGTATTAATTAACAAACAAAAAAAACTTATTAATCCTTTTGCTACTGTGAATATAGTAATACCAATTATACTTGGAGTAGTATTATCAGCTATTACTTTTTACTTATTTATCCGAATGGAGGGTTCACAATATATAGTAACCTCCTACCTAAAATCCCCCACTCCTTATTTGTATATTATTATGCTGTTTTTTATCCTGATTTTTTTTAGTCCTACTTTAAAAATCAGCCAAATTCCTGTATTTTATTACTCCGCTATAGTTATTGCTGCTATATTCTTACTTCTAAAAATTATAGATTTTGGAAATGTAAAAATTACCTCTGGTCCAAATGTTCAAGTTATAGATAATAATAATATTGCAATACTTTGGACCACGGACAAAAATAGCACTTCCTATGTAGAATATGGTGCTGATAAAGATCATCTAAAAAAAGCCTTTATGGCAACTAATGGACTAATCGATGCTAACACCAAATACCATAAAGTAATAATACCTTCTCCTCAGAATAGTTCGATAATTTACAGGATTTCAAGTACCAAAATGAGCCATACTTATCAGAATAGCGTAAACTATGGAAACATAACCCTAAGTGGCTTTAAAAAATATAGTGATTTAAATTTAAAGGATAAATTAGTATTCTATACACTTAATGATGTGCATGAAAATGAAAATATATATAAGAAATTCTCACCAAAAGGTGATTATGATTTTGTTGTCTTAAATGGCGACTCTATTAATTCATTGGACAACACTTCCATCATAGTAGATAAAATTTTAAAACCTCTATCCACTGCAACCAATGGTGAAAAACCCTTCTATTTTGTTCGAGGTAACCATGAACCTAGAGGCGGGGCAGCTAGAGAATTGCTTAACTATTTAGCTCTTCCTAATAATCACTACTATTACACCTTTAGCTTTGGACCTGTTTTCGCAGTGGTCCTAGACTCTGGAGAAGACAAATTAGATTCAGACAAAGAATATAGTGGTTTAGCAGATTTTGAAAATTATAGGCAGCTCCAGACAAAATGGTTGCAATCCATATATGAAAGCGATGTATATAAAAACGCAAAATACAAAATTGCTTTTGTCCATGTTCCATTGAATAGAT
>JAJXYA010000067.1 GCA_021780795.1 Bacillota bacterium
GATTGGGGGTAAATACTATGAATTTTGAAAAATCCTGTGGAGCTGTAATTTATAGAAAGAAAGATAATAATTTGGAGTTTTTAGCTATTAGCCATAGAAATGATGGGCATTGGGGGTTTCCAAAGGGACATGTTGAAGATAATGAAAGTGAAGAAGAAACAGCAGTAAGAGAAGTTTATGAAGAGGCTGGATTACAGGTTGCTCTAATCAATGGATTTAAAGTGTCGGTAGAATACTTGACAAAACAAGATACCATGAAGGAAGTTATATTCTTTTTGGCTAAAGCACAGAAGCAGTCAGTACATATTCAATTAGATGAAATAAAGGATTATAAGTGGGCAAGCTTTCAGCATACAAAACAAATATTGTCTTATGAAAGTAGCAAGGATGTTTTGGAACAAGCTTATAAATTTATAGCAACTTCTTAAAAAACTAAAAATAGGAAAAGCCTAATAATATTATGAAAGAGAGGGGGGAGATAAAAATGAGAGGTGAGATAATTAACGAAGCAAAGAAGTTTTTAACGGAGTATTTAGAAGGTAAAATCTGCGATTATGAGATCAAGCATCCATGGAGAAGGGATTCACACTTCATTATGCTTCATTCACTACGTGTACACTCTTATACTCTTAAAATAATTAAGAATGAGTTTTATGAAATATCAGAAGAGGACAAGTTAATAATTGAAATAGCAGCTATACTTCATGATATAGGTAAAGTAGAAATAAAAAAAGGTCATGCTAAACGCAGTTCAGAAATTGTAAGTAGATGGCTTAATAATAATGTTCATATTGTTAACAAGGTTAAAAATGTTAAAAAATTGCTTGAAATTATTGAAGTACATTCTGCCAAGGATACTAAGGAAAATGACGTGTGTTGTGCTATTTTGAAAGATGCAGATACCCTTGATGAGATTGGAATACTATCCATTTTTATGTCAGCTAATCAAGTTGATATACATTCACCATTTTTCTTTAATGAGCTTTTAGAGAGGCTTAAAAGCTTTGAAGTTGGTTATTGTGAAGGCAAAATGCTAAAGTTAAACACAGCTTATGGAAGAAAATTATTAAAAGATAAAATGAAATTTATAGAAATGTTTAACTCACAGCTTGCTTTAGAATTAGAAGGTACAAGTGAAGTTTATGAGTTAGATGAAGACGATTCTTGTGAGATTTTGAAGATTTATTCCAATTGATATGAATTTTATTATTCAAATAGTTAAAAATCCAGTGAAATAAATTGATATTTCATTGGATTTTTTTACATTAATTTTATTTAAAGTTAGCCAGAGGGCTTTAGATCGTATAAAATACAAAAAAAGAGATTTATACCATATTTTGTAGAATATAATATTTTGGAAATGTTGTGAAAATAATTCAATTCGGTTATAAATTCAATGGCATTTCAGTGGATTTCCAAAGGAGAGATTATGATGAGTAAACAAATTAATGATAATGTATTACAGGAATTAGATATTGATAAAATTATTGAGTTATCAAAGGTTTTATTATTTGAAAATGATAGAAATGCTTTGTATAACAAGTTAATTAATATAATTAATAGTTACTTTAAAGTAAAAAGGATATTAGTTTTAGAAACTGTAAATAGAAATTTTGAAGTGATGCTGGAATGGAAAGAGGATTGTGGCGAAGAAATTTTTTATAATAAAAATAATATTAATGATGCCTCTAGTATGTTTAGAGTCACTATTGAAGAAATCTGTGCTTGCAGAGAAGAAAAAATAATTAATGAGGGTAGCAAAGGCTTTGAAGCTTTTTATCCTCTTATTTATAAGGAAGAGTTATTGGGCATTGTCTACATAGAGAAAAATTTTCAATATAGCAATATGGAGCTAAAAATGCTAAAGCTAATTTGCCTTCAGGCTGCTAGTGTTATGGAAAGGATAAGTATAGAGAAAAAGAAAGTTCAGAGTATTGAAAGTCAATTAAGAGAAAGCGAATTTAGAGAAAGTGAGGAAAGATATAAAAGGTTATTTGAATTATCTCCTGATGCTATATGTGTGCACAGCGGTGGAAAAATAGTTTTAGCCAATCCTGCAACTGAAAGATTATTTGATATGAAAGATCCAAAGGGCATAATAGGAAGAAATGTTATGGATTTTGTTCATCCAGATTATATTCATGTTGCTAAGAATAGAATAGATACAATATATGAAGGTGGAATGACTACACCATTTATCGAAGAAAAGTTTCTTTCTAATAATGGCACAATTATAGATGTAGAAGTTGGGACTTCTTTTTATCAATATAAAGATAAATCAGCAGTTTTAGTAGTAGCGCGCAATATTAATATAAGAAAAAAAATGGAGAGAGACTTAAGGGAGAAAGAAGCATTATTAAGAGAAATAACTGAAAATATTTCTGATATGATTATAAAAACAGATATTGACGGTAGAATTAAATATATTACAGCTGCACAAAAGGAGATACTTGGACATGGATCAGATGATGCAATTGAAAAGTGTATTTTTGATTTTGTTTGTCAATGCGATAAGAAAACTGTATTAAGGAAAATTAGAAAATTAATTACTTCAACTACAAATCAGAAGTTCCAATGTAGATGCTTGCATGCAAATGGAAGTATTGTGTGGTTAGAAATTTGTGGTGATAAATTATTTGACGAAGATAATAAAATTAAAGCCTTAATATTTTCAGCAAGGAATATCACTAAGAGACTTGAAATTGAAGAGGTAATAAAAGAAAATAATGAAAAGACAAGACTTCTAAACCAAGCAATAGAATATGATAGGTTTAGAACAGAGTTTTTTGCGAATATATCTCATGAATTAAGAACGCCAATTAATGTTATTTTAGGGACTCTCCAGCTTATGGATCTAAAATTTATGGAACTCTTTAATGGAAATGAGGAGAAAAGCAAGAGATATTTAAGAACCATGAAACAGAATTGTTATAGATTAGTAAGACTCATTGACAACTTAATAGATGTAACAAAAATAGATGCAGGGTATTTTGAAATTCATTTAAGTAATTGTAATATTGTTAGTGTTGTAGAGGAAATAACTTTATCTGTAGCTGAGTATGTTGAGAATAAAGGAATCTCTCTTTTATTTGATACAGAGATGGAAGAAAAAATTATAGCTTGTGATAAAGATAAAATAGAAAGAATAATGTTAAATCTAATTTCAAATGCTATAAAATTTACAAATGCAGGGGGAAATATTTTAGTAAATATTTTTGAAAGAAGAGGCAATATTGTTGTATCAGTTAGGGATACAGGTATTGGAATACCTAAAGAAAAACTACAATGTATTTTTGATAGATTTATTCAAGTTGACAAGTCTCTCACGAGAAATAGAGAGGGTAGTGGTATAGGATTATCCTTAGTTAAGGCTTTAGTAGAAATGCACGGAGGTAAAATATTTTTAGAAAGTCAGATTGATATAGGAAGCGAATTTAGTTTTGAACTCCCTATAAAACAGTTAGCAGATGATGAGGATGAATATGTTAATAATAATTTAAATGCTAATAGTAATATTGAAAAGATTCACATTGAGTTTTCTGATATATATTTTTAGATTATGTTGTATAATTAAAACATAAAAAGATAAACAGGAGGAATTTTATGTATTATATTATAATGATACTGCTCTTTTTTAAGCCAAGCTTAAAGAAGGAATATTTAAATGAACAGATTTTAAGAGGGATAACAGGGCTTATATTCAGTTGGTTTTTATTTTATGTAGTGTGCGTTGATAGAAGTATCTACTTTATCATGGCAGCTTTATGGGTACCAGCTATTTTTCAGATGGGTTTATCCTTAGGGTCAAAAGATAAGAATAAAGGAAAATTTGCTGGTGCAATGTGTGTACTTTTCTTTTTAAGTATTGGATATAGTTTATATCCCTTTATTACTGCAGGAGCTAGTAAACTTGCAACTTCAGTGTCGGTAGTGGAAAGTAGTGAAGGTGTTTTAAAAGCTGATGCAAACCACATAATAGTTATATCACCAGAAACTGCTTATTATGAAATGCAAAAAATGCTTGGGACTCTTCCAAATCCAAGTATTTATAGTATAGGAAAGCTAGGAATTACTATGACAAAGGAAGGAGCCGCATATGTTGCACCTATAGAGGTAGATGGATTTTTTAGGGCTCTTACAAATAGCGAAATTCCGGGTGCAATATACGTGTCGGCAGAAAAACCCGAAGAGGCAAAAGTAATTAGTGTACCATCAAAAATAGCAGAATCACTTTTACTGGGAAAAGATTTAGAAAGATATTTAAGGCAGCAAAAACCATCATCAATTCTTTTTCAGGCTAACGTAGAACTAGATGATGAAGGCAATCCTTATTATGTAGGAAGCTATGGTCATTATAAATTTGGAAGAAAATTTCCGGTGATTGATGGTGTGTTACTTTATTCTTTTAAGGATGCTAAGGTTGTAGATTATAAAGTAGACAAAGTGCCAGCGTGGGTTGATGAAGTTCATCCTTCAGATATTGCTGAATTATATAATGAGTACTTTGGAACTCTTCAGAATGGACTTTTAAACAAATTTATAGCGAAAAAAGGAATTCATATACCTACAACTTGGCAGGCAGAAACAAATGTCCAAGGTCTTAAGGTTAATTCAGTGGAAGTTACCGGAGTTATAGATACTGACGGTAAAATGAAGTGGTTTACGGACCATACT
>JAJXYA010000388.1 GCA_021780795.1 Bacillota bacterium
CCCATCTATTCCGCCATGTATTAATAATGATTCAAATTTCATATTTTTTCCTCCTTAAACAATCTATTACCTAGTCAGCAACCAAATTTAAAAATTGTTTTATCCTTTGGTTTGTTGTGTTACTGAACAACTCTTCAGGAGTTCCCTTATGAGCAATAAGTCCATTATCCATAAATATTATATTGTCTGCTACTTCTCTTGCGAAATTCATATTATGAGTAACAACTACCATTGTCATACCTTCATGAGACAGTTCCTTTATAACCTTAAGCACCTCTGCTGCAAGCTCAGGATCTAGTGCAGAAGTTGGTTCGTCAAATAACAACACTAATGGTTCTATAGCCATAGCACGCGCTATAGCAACTCTTTGTTGTTGTCCCCCTGAAAGTTCATGAGGATAGCTATTAGACTTTTGTAAAAGTCCAACCTTCTCTAAAAGCTTAAGTGCTTTATCATAAGCTACCTTCTTAGATTGCTTAAGCACAGTAACAGGGCCCTCCATAATATTTTCCACCACAGTCATATGAGGAAACAAATGAAAACCTTGAAACACCATTCCTGTATTCTTACGTAGTGTTAATATTTCCTTCTCAGCTGGATTTTTACTTTCACCAAAAATTAGTTCGTTATCTCCAATACATATGATCCCTTTATTGGGAACTTCTAATAAGTTCAAACATCTAAGAAGAGTAGTTTTACCTGAACCAGATGGTCCTATTATAATAGTTGTTTCGCCCTTTACTATCTGTAAATCTATACCTTTTAAAATTTCATTATTTCCAAAGCTTTTGTGCAAATTTTGTACATTAATCATGATTTTCCTCCAATTAACTCATCATCTTCGATTCTGCAATATTAACGACTTCAGGTTGTTACCTAGCTACATATCTTTCAAGCTTTTTCTCTATCTTCTGTTGAAGTGTAGATAGTATAGTACAAAATAGCAGATATATAAAGGCTACTTCACAGTACAATACAAGTGGCTCATATGTTGCTGCAGTTATTCTTTGTGCAATCTGAAACATTTCCGTTAAAGTAATTGCTGCCGCTAGAGATGTATCTTTAACAAGACTTATAAAGGAGTTTGATAAAGGCGGTACGGATACCCTAGCTGCCTGTGGTAAAATTACACGTAAGAGCGCCTGTGTATGAGTCATACCAATGGAAGATGCTGCCTCCCACTGTCCTTTAGGTATAGAGAGAATAGCTGCTCTAATTACTTCCGAGTTATAAGCACCAACATTTAAGGTGAAACCTATTATTCCTGCTGTTAATGGTGGAAGTGTTATACCAGCCATTGGTAATCCATAAAATATTATAAATAGCTGTACTAATAATGGAGTTCCTCTTACTATCCAAACATAAAACCTTGATATTAAAACCAATGATTTATATTTTGAAATACGTGCCAACGCTGTGCCCATAGCCACAATTGAACCAAGTATGAAGGAACCAACTGCTAATGGAAAGGTAACCTTCACACCGGCGATTAATAAAGGAAAGAAAGAATCTTTAATTATGTCTAATATCCTTATTGTTTGTGCATCAAAATTCATCTTATCACCCTATTATTTTGATACATCTGCAGCAAACCACTTATCTGAAATTTTTGAATAAGTACCATCTGCTTTCATATCAGTTAATGCTTTGTTTGTTGCATCTACTAATTCTTTGTTTCCTTTATTAAACATAATTGCACTTGGCTGTGCATTTTCTTCCTCATCAACAACTTTTATAGCAAGATCTGGTTTTTGCTTCTTAAGATCAAGGTAAGATAAACTATCATTAATTGTAGCATCTACTCTTTTAGAAACTAAAAGGTCAATTGCTTGATTAAAGCCATCAATAGGTTGAATTACAGCACCATTAGTTTCTGCGATTTTAGCTAAGTTACTAGTTAATGATTGAGCTGATTTCTTTCCTTTTAAATCCGCAAATTTTTCGATTGTATGATCAGCATTGTTTACTATAAGCACTGCTTTTGAAACTATATAAGCTTCTGAAAAATCATATTTTGCTTGTCTGTCTGGTTTAACTCCAACTTCATTCGCTATCATGTCAAATCTCTTTGCATCTAGTCCTGCAAACATACCATCCCATTTTGTTTCTATAAATTCTGGTTGCACTCCAAGACGTTTAGCTACTTCCTCTGCAATTTCAACATCAAAACCAGTTAACTTTCCTGACTTGTCATGGAAGGTATATGGTGCATATGTTCCCTCTGTACCAATACGTATTTTTCCTTCACTCTTAATTTTTGATAATAAATCTTTAGATTCAGTAGTTTTGCTACTGTTTGTTCCGCATCCTACAAGTCCCACACTTGCTATTAATAAAGTACTCATCATTATAGATAATTTTTTCATTTGTATTCCTCCTAGTATTCCTATCAGTTTAGTAGGTTATTGTTTGTATATTACCATATGTCGTCTTTTGTTGTCAACATATATATCTTTTAGTTATGAAAATATTTTATTATGAGTAAGTATTTTATTTACTATCAAAGCTATTATCTCACTTCATTAACCATCACTTCTATTTCATCAATTACTACTTGTGAATGAGCAATTTGAATGTTATGATTACTATCATTAGCAAAAATATGCTTATTTTTGTTTGGAAATGAAGCTATCTGATTTTGAAAACTTACCCAGTTTTTATATTCACCAACATATGATTCCTGACCTTGATGGTCAGCAGTAAGAAGAATAATAGGTATATTCCTTGTACACCTCTATACATATTTATTATAATATGTGCGAGACCACCCAAACTACTTTTTTAGGATGACATCATACTTATTTTCAAATTTATTCATAGTGCTTATCAACATTTTAAGAATTCCATTGAATATAACATTTCTGTTTATATGGAAAAGTTAAGTATAGTTTTTGCTCCAGCTTTTAAAAATCCACATTTTTTATACATATCTTTTGCAGTGTTTTCACTATCTGTCAATAGGTATACAATTTCCGCACCAAATTTATTAGAACACTTTAGCAGTTCTTTCAAAACAGATGTACCAAAACCTTTTCTTTGATAACTTTCTAAAATATCAAAGTCTTCAATCTTAGCAATTTTTTTGTTTAAAAACAACTCACAGTTACCAATAGGCACTTCATTATGATAACATACAAAAAAACTAAGGCTGTTATCTTCTCTATAAGCCATTGCTTTTCTTTGAATTCTCTTATATGCAAACTCTTCTCCCATAGCAGATGAATTTGCTAAAATATCAACTTTAATACCATCTTCCATTACAGTTACTGTTTCTGCCACTGTTATAGTGCATTCATTATTGCCACATAAAAGATTAAATTTATCTGGTGTAATATACATATAATCCTGTATTGTTACTTCAGGTTTATTTTTAAAGGAATTTAGTAAATCACTCTTTATATTAAAATTACATTCAATTTGCAAAAAATTTTTATGTTCTTTCTTACTTCGCATAATCTCTTCTGTTATTAGGTAATTTATTTCCTGTTCAGACATATAGTCCTTTATTAAAGTATAGTTATGAGAATACATATCACAAATATGATTATCTCTAAACCTAACAATTTTCTCATCTTCAAAGTATTTAGAAAAACACTTTGTGTATCCTATTTCAGTATCTATTAGAAAGTTTAGCATATCTCATATCCTCTCATTATATTATTTCAAAATTATTACAATTATATTATATAGTAATTACAATGATAATTTCAACAAAATGTACATTACTGTGCAAATATAAGCTAACCTTTGTTAAATATAAATGTTGCATTTCCTTTTATAGAATTCTAATTACATAAGGAAATGCATATCTATGTCCTAGTAGTAAAAAAATGGGGGACATAAATGGAAAATAAAAAGATTATAATTATTGGTGGGGGTATTACCGGTCTGTCAGCAGGGTGTTATTTACAGATGAATAGCTATGATACAGAAATATTTGAATTACACAATATATCAGGAGGATTATGCACTGCCTGGAAGAGAAAAGGATACACCTTTGATGGGTGCATACACTGGCTTTGCGGTTCAAAACCTGGAAATGACTTGTATACAATTTGGCAAGAACTTGGCGCAATTCAGGGTAAAAATATAGTTAATCATGAAATTTTCATAAGTACAAATTTAGGAAATGGCAAAAGCTTCACAGTATACTCAGATTCAGATAGCCTTAAAGAAGAGATGCTAAAATATGCACCTGAAGATAAAGCGCTTATAGACTCTTTTATAAATGCAATAAAAGTATGCAAAAACTCCAATATACCTGTATTAAAGGCTCCAGAATTATATACAGCTATTGATGGTTTGAAAATGGCTTTTGGATCAATACCCTTGCTTAAAATTATAAGTAAATGGAAAAAAATCTCTATCTTACAATTTCAACAAATGTTTAAAAATGAATTATTAAATAAAAACTTTGCAACATTTTTCGGTATGTTTGAAGAAATGCCTGTATTTGCATTAATATATACCTTGGCACTTCTTGATGATAATAGTGCAGGATATCCTATAGGCGGCTCTTTAGAATTTGTAAAGTCAATTGAAAAAAGATACTCGAGCCTTGGAGGAAAAATACAATATAATTCAAAGGTTGAAGAGATTATTGTTGAAAATGATATTGCAAAAGGTGTTGTTTTAAAAGACGGTAGCAAGCATTATGCTGATATTATAGTC
>JAJXYA010000315.1 GCA_021780795.1 Bacillota bacterium
TTATTAATTTTACTATTGTTTGCTTTTCTTGTCAATAGATTTTCACCTTTTACTTAGACATTTTTCTAATTTTCTTTTTACTCTTTGAAGAGCATTATCAATAGACTTTGCATGTCTATCTAAATCACAAGCAATCTCTTGATAAGATTTACCATCTAAGTATGACATCAACACTTCCATCTCCAATTCTGAAAGAACTTCCCCAATTTCATTTTGGATGTTTATTACTTCTTCTCTGCTTATGACTAACTCTTCAGGATCAGTAATTTTAACACCTGATAGCACATCCAATAGCGTTCTGTCTGATTCCTCATCATATATTGGTTTATTTAAAGAGATATATGTATTGAGAGGAATGTGTTTTTGGCGAGTGGCTGTTTTTATTGCTGTAATTATCTGCCTTGTAACACAAATTTCTGCAAAAGCCCTAAAAGAAGATAGTCTGTCTGCTTTAAAATCTCTAATAGCCTTATAGAGACCTATCATTCCTTCTTGGTAAATATCTTCTTTATCAGCCCCAATTAAAAAATAGGACTTAGCCTTAGCTTTAACAAAATTTTTGTATTTATTGATTAAATATTCTTGGGCTCTAACATTTCTACTTTGTGCTTCAATCACTACTTCTTCATCCAATCTATCTTCAAAGCATGTTGTATCCACACCGGCTCTAACGATTTTTTCCAACAAATATCCCCTCCACACCAAACATGTGTCATATAGATGATTATACCTTAGAGGAATTTCTATAGTCAAGAGAATTCAATGGCTCCTTCGTATTTTCTCAAGTTTTTCCAATGTTTTTTCATCTATTCTCTCTTCTAACCAATTCCTCTTCTCCAAATATTTCTTTTCTGTCTTTGTTTGAATTTTTTTCTCAATACTGATTACCTCATGATAAAATTCAATAGATGACATTCTAGTGGCTCCTCTTTGAAAAGTAACCTGCTGCTCTAAAGAGTCTGATGTAACAACGCAGACCTCAGATTTTCGCCCTATATTATTGACCATTTTTTCAATGAAATTATCTGCCGTTTCACCCTCTTTTGTAAAAACCACAACCAAATTTCCTTGTCTTTCTTTTTTTTGAAGGCTACCTTTAACCATGTGTGCATCAAAAACTATAAATACTTTATAACCTTTAAATTCCGAGTAGTTTTGAAGAGTGTCAATAAGTTGCTGCCGTGAAGATTCATAACTGTAATCTTTAATCTTTTTAAGATTTGGCCAGCTATTAATAACATTATACCCATCAACAAAAAGTGTTTTCACTTTTTACCTCATCTAATTTTTTGTTTCATAATTTCATACATCATTATACCACCCGCAACCGATGCATTTAAAGATGTTATCTTCCCAACCATAGGGATTTTTACCAGCACATCACATTTTTCTTTTGTAAGTTTTGAAATACCTCTACCTTCACTTCCAATAACAAGGGCTACTGCACCAGTTAAGTCTGTATCAAAAATATAATTTTCTCCATCCATATCTGCACCATAAACCCATACTCCACGTTCTTTCATTTCTTCTATGGCAACATTTATATTAGTAACTTTTGCTATTTTTACATGTTCAATTGCACCGGCTGATGTTTTATACACTATTGGTGTAGCTCCTACGTTTTTCCTCTTAGGTATTATTATACCATGAGCTCCACATACCTCTGCAGTTCTTATGATAGAGCCAAAATTATGAGGATCTTCAATTTCATCTAGTACAATTATAAAAGGCTTTTCTCCTTTTTCTTCAGCGTGTTTAAATATGTCATTTAAATCAAAATATTTATAAGGTGTTACTACAGCAATGACTCCTTGGTGTGAT
This sequence comes from Bacillota bacterium, assembly GCA_021780795.1. The sequence goes on from JAJXYA010000315.1 coordinate 1,822, forward strand.
GAAGTTTGTGACATTTGATCTAGCTTTCTTCTGTCTACTTCTTTAGTAACAATTCCCTTTTCTTTAGCTAATCCTAGTACTACGCTTATAGATCCTACCATATCACCTTTGGCAATAAGAATATATTCTATTGTTCTATCTGATTTTAATGCTTCGATAACTGCATTTCTTCCTTCAATTAGGTCTTCTCTAATGATTTTAGTTTCAGTTTCTTCATTGGCATTAGTGCTTCTAGGCATTACTTCAGCTCTCTCCCTAGTGAACCTCCTGTTTTCTACTCCATTTTCTTGACCTTCTCTAGTTCTTCTAGCATTTACTCTGCTTTTATCTTCTCTACTACCTGAAAATTCTCTATTTTCTTTAGTACCGTGTTCATTAGTTCTACCTCTTCTAGCAGTTGTTCCACTTTTATCTTCTTTACTACTTGAAAATCTTCTATTATCTTTATTTCCCTGATATTTTTTATTATCACTCATTTTAAATACCTCTCTCGCTTTATCTATTTCATTTCATATTCTTTTCTTATGTCCACCATTTTTCCACAACACATACCGCCTTCAGGGCACGGTCCATTAACACAACTTGGTCCTGCATATTTAAAAAGTACAGGTGCTACTTTCCTAGCTTGCATCAACATTTCTTTTGCCATTTGGCGTATTTCCCACTGAGCTCTATTACAACATCTATGATTAAAGAAATGAATTAATTCTCTAGCATTCATAGTAACTATTATTTTAGTTTCACAAGCATTTGGAAATACATATCGTGCATCTTCGATAGCCTTTTTCTCCGCTTTACTCTTAAGAATTATGTATTGTTTTTCCTCAATTTCTTCAGGATTTACTAATTTTTTCTCACTTAAATATTCTTTTATGAGATTAGTTAATTCATTTTTACTCAATATCTCTACTAATTGATTATACTCTTCTTGAACACGATTCATAGATTTTATAAAAATTTTCTTTGCTTCTTCATCTTTTTCAATATCCGGAGGAATTACATATTCAAATTGTGCAAGCTTTACATATCTCTGACTTTGTTGAGAATACGATGCTACCCTATGTCTCACTAATTGATGGGTCAAACTTCTAGATACTCCCTCAATTGCAAAAGTAAAGCTCACATGCTCTATTGGTGAATGATGTCCATAGGTCATTAACATGTCTAAAAACTTCTGTGTTTTTTGTTCATCTAAATTTTCTAATATCTCATCAACCCCTACTTGGCTATAACAAAGTTTAGCTGCTGATGCCACAATTTTTTCCGGATTCGGTGTATGCTCTATTAATTTAACCTTAAGCATAATTACTCACCCCCCAAATCAAAATTTATAATTTTCTCAAAAATGTAGTTTAACCTTTCATCCTTTTCACTTAAATATAAAAAACCTACTAAAGCTTCAAAGCCTGTGGCCCATTTATATTCATTCAAATCTGCATTTTTAGGTGTGGTGCCATTTTTTGAATTTCTAGCCCTTTTGAATATGCTAAGCTCTTCTTCATTTAAATTTTCAATAAAGAATTTCATGTACTCACTTTGTGCATGTGCTTTTACATGTGCAACTGCTTTAATATGAATTTTATGCGAATTCATATCTCTATTTTTTTCTACAAGATAGGTCCTAATAAACACCTCATAAACTGCATCTCCAACTAATGCAAGAACTAGCGGGTTTAACTGTTTCGCTTGCTCTGCTGTAAATTTACCCTTTAGCATATTAAATTCCATGTTTATTCTCCTTTTTATATATTGGACATCTCTGTTAAAATAACTAGTAGCGGATGCCTTATAATATAATCTTTAATTTTTATGGCTATAGACATTTCTATAGCCACATGTTACTATGAGTCTCAAATGGAATCTATAATATTATGTTATTATTCTTAAATTCTTCTTTCACTCTATCAATAACTGAGCATAACTCTACTATTTCATTTTCTTGCTCACGTCTCAATTTGAACTCAACTTTACCTTCAGAAACCTTTTTACCTACAGTAATTCTCATTGGAATTCCAATTAAGTCTAAATCCTTAAATTTAACTCCAACTCTCTCATTTCTATCATCCATAAGTACTTCTACTCCCATTTTTTTCAGGCTATTATAGATTTCCTCAGCAATTCTCATCTGTTCTTCATCTTTTGTAACTACTGGCACTACAACAACCTGATATGGAGCTACTGACATTGGCCACTTTATACCATTTTCGTCATGATGCTGTTCAATAATAGCCGCCATTGTTCTATTGATACCTATACCGTAACATCCCATAACTAATGGTTGATTTTTTCCATCTTCACCTATAACAGTGGCACCCATAGATTCAGAATACTTAGTTCCTAATTTAAATATGTGCCCTACCTCTACACCTCTAGCAATAGTAAGCTGTGATCCACACTTAGGGCATTTGTCTCCCTCCGTAGCGTTTCTATAGTCTCCAACTATGCCTTCAAAATCTTTTCCATAATTAACGTTTTCGTAATGATATCCCGTGTCATTTGCACCAATTATAAAGTTATACATGTTAGATACCTCGGCATCAACTAATACTACATCAGCCTTAATGCCGATTGGTCCTGCAAATCCAACTACTGCAGACGTTGCTGCCATTACAGTCTCCGCATCTGCCATTTCAAATTCTATAGCTCCGCCTATTGCATTTATTACTTTAGTCTCATTTAACTGTCTGTCTCCTCTTACCATAACAGCTACTACTCTTTCATCAGCTTTGTAGATAAGAGTTTTAGCAAATTTTTTAGCTGTGGTATTAAAGAACTTCTCTAAATCCTCTATAGTTTTTACATTTGGAGTCAATATTTTGTTAAGTTCTTTAAATTCCTCTTTT
>JAJXYA010000283.1 GCA_021780795.1 Bacillota bacterium
ACGCTTTATACCGACACGAACGCATTGTTGTAAATGTCCTTAAGTTTACTATTTCAATTTTTGAACTTCAAGAGTATTTCATCTTTTACTTTCATGTCTTTTAATGTATCTCTCATATTTTGAGTAGCTTCACTAATAGAAATAGATTTTACTTGCGTTTCTTGTTTATTTGTGGATTCTGCACCCTTTGATGAGCACCCTGTAACTGCTAAGGTTATTAAAAGACTTGCCGCTACTAATTGTTGCTAAATTGATTTTTTATTATCATTACAATGGCTGCTACAACTAATTGTAGATTGTCAAGCAAAATTGACCCCCATTTACGTTGAATTTTGACCCCACTGCAGGTAAAATTACAGCATTGATTAGAATGGTTTGATCCAATTGCATTATTTTTTTACTCTGTGATGATGTCTTTGAACCAATTAATCAATTGAGAATAGTCAAATACTTTATTATTTACTATAAATTTATTGTTATTTATTCTGTTTACAAGAAGACAAATTTTCTTTGATTTCATTGATATACCTCCACTTATACAGCTTTTAACTTTTTATATTTTTAATTAATTTACAACTAAATTGAAACCATCAAGCTTAAGTTTATCTGTGTTAACAACAACACATCTAGCTGCATGATCAATTGACACATATTTGCTGAATTCCATGAGCCTATCTTTAATAAGTTCTTTAACAATTTCATCAAATTTCAAATTAGAATCGGCCCGAGTAGGGCCCTCTATTATATTATTAGTGTTGGTTTTATGTGCTGATTGATTATCAAGTTCTTCCAAACTCATAAATTCAGCAATGCCAGAGGCTTCCGCCTTATGCTTGTACGATCTAGTAGATGCATCAAAATAGTAGTCAGTTCCATTAAATAATCTTCTTCTGACTTGTTCAAAGCTTAGATTATATTTGTCTCTTGCGAGCTCCCTAGCTGCACTTTTACCATGTTCATTAATTTTACTAACGAACTCATCAAAATCTATCGATATATGTTTTTTCAATAATTATTCCTCCTCAAGGTGCCTCTTTACTCTATAACTATCACCTGTTATACTTAGAACATGGGAATGATGAAGAAGCCTATCTAGTATTGCAGTGGCTGCAAGTTCACTGGTAAATACCTCATCCCATCTATTAAAAGTTAAGTTAGTTGTTATGATTAGGGAGCTTTTTTCATATCTTTGTCGGATTAATTGAAAAAATATGCTCTCTTTTTCTTTGTCCATTTTTAAATATCCGAGCTCATCAATTATCAGTAAATTTACTTTGGATAATTTAATTAAATGTTGCTTTAACGTACCTTCTAGCATAGCCTTATGCAAATCATCCATGAGATCAGTTGCATTTACAAAAAGTACTGTTTTGCCATGTTCGCAAGCTTTTATCCCTATTGATGTCATAATATGACTTTTACCTACACCTGGCGGTCCAATGCAAATTATATTTTCTTTTTTATCCATAAAGCTTAAGGTGGCCAAATCTTGGATTTTACTCTGGTTTATGCTATCTGGAAAACTAAAATCAAACTCATCAATTGTTTTGAGGGTTCCAAAGCAAGCATTCTTTATATTTCTAAGTCGTAACCGTTCGTTTTTTCCTTCTTCTTCAACCTTCAAAAGCCTATACAAGAAGTCTCTGTAGCTCAAGTTCTTTTCAATAGCAACTTGAATTTCTTCATCATACTTATCGTATATATCAGGCAACTTAAACTGTTTAAGCAATAGCTGTATGTCAGTATTAATATCTATAATTTGAGTCTTCAACCTTTATTTTCAGCTCCCTTCTCATAGTAAGAAAGGTGTCTTACTAATTCTTTTTCATTACCTAAACTGTATTTATTTTTTCTGGCGTTAGCCAATGTAATGCCTACTTTTTCATGCTCAATTATTAATGCTAAGAATTTTTCTTTAATTAAAGATTTAATGTTATTTATTTTAAAAATCCTATTTTCCAAACAATGTTTAAGTATGATATCAAGATCACATACATCGTATAAATCCTTCAATTTTAAGAACTCTCTTGCATGGAAGTGAGGTTGATTTGTTACCCTTGATAAAAGTTCATAAAACTCAATTCCATGGTTAAATGTTTTTTCGAAAACCCTTCTAATTTCAGGGATAGAAGTCGGAACCCTTACTGCAATATCCTTATAATCAGCCATCTCTTCAAATTTTTTATGTTTACCTTCAAGAATAGCGCAGCTCTTAATTAACCTTAAATCAAAGTCATATATTTCAAGTATATACCCATATACTATCCTTATTTTAACTTGCTTATCCACATATTTTACAGGGATACTATATTTATTAGTTCCTACTGTAACAAAAGAATCAGTACTTACAGTTCTTATTTCTAGCTCCGTATCTATGACCTTTTTGTTATAGAATTTTTTCAAACTGGATTTCTCTTCTTCAAACATCTCATCTGGTATTCTTTTTGTAGTACCATGATTCTTTTTATTCCATTCCCTCATAAATTGTTTAATTTCAGTATTAAGTTCATCCATAGTTCTAAATCTATTCCCTTTAATGAATTGCTCCTCAATATATTGGTTGGGCTTTTCTATTTTCCCTTTAGTCCGGGGCCTTAGTGGCAGACATGCGTTAGGTTCTGTTCCGAGATATGTAAATAACTTTAATGCACTATGGTTGAAATCCACTTCTTGTCCCTTTTTATGGCCTATAACTAAGGCTTTGGGATTATCAATAACTAGCTCTTTTGTAACTCCCCCAAGTTCTATAAATAAGTCTTGTATAGCCTCGTATATGGCTACGCCATTAACTGCCATTGAACATATTGCAGCCTTTTTTCTTGAATACGATAGTATCATGGTAAAGCAGTATATTTTAACTTCTACCCCAGCTATGAGCATCTGATACTCGCCCCAATCAAACTGTGCTTGGTCGCCTGGCGGCGTTTCAAATCTTACTGTAGCTCGTTTACTTATCGAAGATTTCTCTTCGTTTAAAGTTTCAAGGTACCTGTATATTGGATTAATGGTTCCCTGATAGCCCAGTTTAGTCATCTCATTAAAAATCCTTGTTCCAATATAATCATAACGTTTGTCTAAATACCACTCTCTAATTTTATCTTTGTAATCATCAATACTGGTTGGACTAACTGATCTTGAATATTTAGGCTCATCTTCTTTTTTGATTAAACTTTTTACAGTATTCTTTGAAATATGTAGCTCTCTGGCAATTTGTTTTATTGGAACCCCCTTGTTAAACATATTTTTAACCGTATACCAATCTTCTACGTCCTTCACCTTCTATCTGTTGCCTCCTTCATGTGTAAATTATTTTAGTTACACATAAAGGATATTATTTTTAGGTTAGGGGGTCAATTTTCATTGTAAAAAGGGGGTCAATATTCATTGTAAATCAACACTAATAAAGCTTGAGCTATAAAGCACTGCCAAGTTGGATAAATTGCAAGCCATGATTTTTTATTATATATTTATCCACTTGTCAATAAATTAAAAATTAACCCACGATAATAAAATCGTAGGTTAATATTTAAGTTACTTTGAAAGTTTTGCTATTTCCATTAACTTTTATACATGCATCATTATTAATCTTTTATTAAAATATATGTGCCACGTCTTTAGCTTTGCTTATTGCACTTTTCTTTATTTCTTCTGCTTTATCTGGAGTTGCGTTCATGCCTTCTACAATAATTGATTGCTTATCTGTAACTCCAATAAAGCTTAATACTGTATTTAAATATCTGTCTCCTAATTCAAGCTCCGCTGCTGGTCCGCTAGAATACACTCCCCCTCTAGCCTGAATGTGAACTGCTTTTTTATCAGTTAAAAGTCCCACCGGACCATTTTCTGTATATTTAAATGTCTTATTTACTATACATATATTATCTAAATATGCTTTCATCTTTGGAGGTATTGTGAAATTCCAAAGTGGTGTAACAAATACATATTTGTCAGCAGCTATAAACTGTTCTAATAGATTATTCATAGTAACTACTTTATTCTGTTCTTCTGAAGTTAATTGTTCAAAGGTAACTCCTGAAGCAAACTTTCCCCAGCTACTTAACACTACCTCATCAATTAATGGAACTTCTGTTTTATATAAATCTAAAATTGTTATTTCATCATTTGGATTAGATTTTTTATAAGTTTCTAAAAATTCAGTTCCAACAGATAAACTAAAAGATTTTTCCTTAGTTTTTGGATTTGAAGTGATATATAATACTTTTGACATTTTTACATTCCCCTTTTCATTATTTAATATATTTTTTAAAAATTTAAACATTTTCTTCACCTTACCTTTATTAAATTAAGCATCTAGATTACACAAAGTAACTTGTAGATTTAATGTAACTTACTTACTTTATGTAATAATATTATAATACATACTTACTTTTGTCAAGTAAGTATGATAAAATAACTATAGGAGATGATTACAATGGATAAATTTCATTTATGTCCACGCTTTGAAGTTGCTTTTGAGCTATTAGGAAAGAGATGGACTGGATTAATTATACGTTCTTTGCTAAATGGGTCTAAAAGATTTTCTGATGTACAAGAAATTATTCCAGCCTTAAGTGCACGAGTGCTTACAGAAAGATTTAAGGAATTAGAAGAACAAGGTATTCTTACCCGTAGCGTTTACCCCGAAATGCCAGTGCG
>JAJXYA010000031.1 GCA_021780795.1 Bacillota bacterium
TTCTGGTCCTATATTAAAATTATCGGAAATCATGAAAAAGACTGCAGAAGGTGATTTTACAGTAGAAATTGAAAAAGATTCAAATGATGAAATTGGCCATATGACTGAGAAGTTAAGTCATACTATTAGTGGAATGAGAAATTCAATTGGACTTATTAAAAACTGCTCTGTAGACATAGATAATTCATCGGAAATGCTATATACAACATCCTCCGATATGGTTTCTACAGTGAATGAAGTAGCAAATGCTATTGGAGAAGTAGCTAGTGGAGCAACTACCCAAGCACAGGATCTTATGGATATTGTAAATAAGTTATCTGACTTCTCAGATGAACTAGATGAGACGAATTCTAAGCTTGATAAAGTAAATAATGGAATAAGTGAAGCTGAAAGCAAAGCTTTAGATGGAAATACCCAAGTAGATTTACTTATTCAGTCATTAGTAGATGTTAAAAATGCATTTGATGGTGTGGTAGAAAGAATAAATGGCTTAGGTGATGCAGTTTCACAAATTGGAAATATAACTGATGCCATAAATGACATTTCAGAGCAGACCAATTTACTTGCATTAAATGCAGCAATTGAAGCAGCAAGAGCAGGTGAGCATGGTAAAGGCTTTGCTGTAGTTGCTGATGAAGTAAGAAAGCTTGCAGAAGAATCTAAAAAATCTTCAGAAGAGATTATTGAGCTTGTAAAGGTAATCGGCAGTGAAACAAAGGAAGTTGTGGACACTACAAAATCAGTAGAAGGCTTCTTAGAAGGCCAAGCTGAAGCTGCAAATAATACAGTAATTACTTTTTACGATATTATAGAAGCGGTAACGAATGTGGCAACACTAATGGCAGAAGCTAATGCTTCAATTGGTACAATAATGGAAGCTAAAAATAGTGTTTCAGATAAAGTACAAAATGTTTCTGCAGTTGCAGAAGAGGTATCAGCTTCAGCAGAAGAAATTTCTGCATCTTCAGAAGAAATGCTTGCATCTTCAGAAGAAGTACAAAATCATGCTAGGAAAATGAAAGATTCAGCAACAGAATTAATGAACGATATTAGTAAGTTTAAGGTATAGTATTATTAGGTGCTGTCATACGCTTTAAAAGTTGTATGGCAGCATTTTTTATATAGTTTTTTGTCAAATCATTCTACTTGTGGTATTATAATATTCTAAAGGGGATATTTATGCTAAGAGGGTGATTTAATGAGGATTGTATTTGTAAAAAATTTAAATGTAGATGAAGTTATTAAAAAAAATGTTTTAAACGGAGATGGAAAAATACTATTAAAAGCTGGTACAAAAATAACTAGAGAACATATAAATTATTTAAAAAGTAGCATGATAGTATTTGTATACGTTGAAGATGAAATGTTATCAGATGTAAGAATCGACTTTGAAATGGAAATACTAAAAGAGGATGTTTTAAATAAAATGCCTCGAATGTTTGATGAAATCGTTAGTGGAAACTATGTTGAATCAACGGAAGCTCTAAAAAATGTAGAAACTTTAGTGGATCATATTATAGAAGAGGGAGAAGTAAATACAAATCTTTTCGAGGTTAAAGCCTACGATGATTATACATACATACATAGCCTAGATACTTCTATTATGGCAAGCTTTTTAGGAATATCTTTAGGGTATGATGAGAATAGGCTAAAGGAATTAAGTAAAGCAGCAATTTTACATGATATAGGTAAAATAAAGGTAGATAACGAACTAATTAATAAAAGCAGTGATTTAACAAACGAAGAGTTTAGTGAAGTGAGAAGACATGCAATATATGGCTTGGAAATTTTAAAATCTGCTAAAGGAATTTCAGAAGAAATAATTAAAGGAGTAGCAGAACATCATGAGAGAGTTGACGGAAAAGGATATCCATTAGGATTAAGTGGTGAGCAAATATCACAATTTGCAAAAATAATAAGTGTTTGTGATGTATTTACTGCTGTAAGCGCAAATAGATGCTATAGGGATAGATTCGACCCTAAAGAGGCATATGAGTTAATACTTTCAGGCTCTGGTACCATGTTTGATCCTGTGATTGTAAATAAATTCAGAGAAACCTTTTATGTGTACCCGTTAGGATGTCATGTTAAGCTTTCAAATAATAAAGAAGGTTATGTAGTTAAGCAAAATAAAAAGTTTCCAGATAGACCAATTATAAGAATTATTGAAGGTGATAATCAATTTTTTTATGAATTTGATTTGTTACAAAATACTAATGTTGTTATAGAAGAAATAATAATGTAAATAGCTAATTATTAAAGGAGGCATAAAAAAATGTTTGATGTAATGGATAGATTGTTAAACTATGTAAAATTTAATACGAAGTCAAAAGAAGATATGGAGGTAACACCAAGTACAAAAGGACAGTTAATTTTAGCAGAAGTTCTTAAGAAAGAACTTACAGCTTTAGGTCTTGAAGATATAAAGCTAAGTGAAAATAGTTATTTGGAAGCTACATTGCCTAAAAATGTTGATAAGAAAATTCGTACTATAGGCTTTATTGCACATTTAGATACATCTCCTGATATGTCTGGAGAAAATGTTAAGCCAAGAATAGTAAATAACTATGATGGTGAAGCTATAATATTGAATGAGGAGAAAAATGTAATATTGAGTCCTGCAGATTTTCCAGAGCTAAAGGACTATATAGGTAAAACATTAATAACTACAGATGGTACTACGCTTTTAGGTGCAGATGATAAAGCTGGAATTGCTGAAATAATGGCTGCAATTTCATATTTAGTTAATAATCCGCAAATTAAGCATGGAGATATTAAAGTTTGTTTTACTCCAGATGAAGAGATAGGACATGGAGCACAGTTATTTGATATAGAAGGGTTTGGAGCAGAAGTAGCGTATACTATAGACGGAGGAACTATTGGTGAGCTTGAATATGAAAACTTTAATGCTGCATATGCAGAAGTAAAAGTTAACGGAAGAAATGTGCATCCAGGAAGTGCAAAAAATAAAATGATAAATTCAATGCATATAGCATCAGAGCTTATAAATATGCTGCCATGCAATGAAAGACCTGAATTTACAGAAGGTTATGAAGGTTTTTATCATTTAAATGCTATAAAGGGAACTGTGGAAGAAACGGAATTAGACATAATAATCCGCGACTTTAATAAAGAAGACTTTGAAAAAAAGAAAGAATTAATAAAAAGAGCAGTACAGCTTTTAAATTTTAAATATGGAGACGGTAGAATAGAATTAAATTTAAAAGACCAATATTATAACATGAAGGAAAAAATAGAACCTGTAAAATATGCCGTAGATATAGCTATTGAAGCTATGAAAATGGTAAATATCCAGCCAAACATAGTGCCTATTAGAGGTGGCACAGACGGTGCAAGGCTTTCCTATATGGGGCTTCCAACGCCAAACATTTTCACAGGCGGACATAACTTCCATGGTAAATATGAATTTATACCAGTAGAATCTATGGAAAAAGCAGTACAGGTAATACTAAAGATTATACAATTATATAGTGAAGAGTAGAAATAAACTACAATGGACAGTGAAGGTGGATTTTCCTACGCTAAGCTACGGAAAATTTTTAACTTATTTCAATTGTCCATTGTCGATTAAATCTTCTTGCGGTTCACTTTCTAATATTTTCAAATTTGAGACTGCAAAAAGTTTGTTCAAGAATCACATGGGCACGCCCAAACCCTAAAGGTGCATAATCTTAAAATATTCTAGCCACTCCAGTTTTTATTGCTGCCTTCTTAACAGAATCTGCAACGGCATAGGATATTTTTTTATCTAAAACGCTTGGAATTATATTGTCTTCATTTAAACAATTTTCATCGATATAATTTGCAATTGCATAGGCTGCAGCAAGCTTCATTTCTTCGTTTATAACTTTAGCTCTTACATCTAAGGCACCCCTAAATAACCCTGGAAAAACTAATACGTTATTAATTTGGTTTGGAAAATCAGAACGTCCCGTTCCAATTATTTTCACGCCAGCTTCTTTAGCCTCATCAGGCATAATTTCTGGTACAGGGTTAGCCATAGCAAAAACTATTGAATCTTTATTCATTGTTTTTACCATTTCTTTAGTCAAAATATTAGGTGCAGACACGCCAATAAATACATCAGCGTCAATAAGGGCATCCTTTAAATCTCCCTTTATATTTAGAGGATTTGTAACTTTTGCTAAAGCTTTTTTAGCATCATCTACATTTTCAATTCCATTATATAAAATGCCGACCTTATCGCAGGCTATTAAATTAGTAACTCCAGAGGCTAAAAGAAGATTTGCAATGGCAGTACCAGCGGCACCAGCACCATTAATTACTATTTTAATTTTATCAATTTTCTTATTAACTAATTTTAGAGAATTAATTAAACCTGCTAATACTACGATTGCAGTGCCATGTTGATCATCGTGAAAAACAGGAATATCTAATATTTCCTTTAATTTTTCTTCGATTAAAAAACATCTAGGAGCTGAAATATCTTCTAAGTTTATGCCTCCAAAGGTTGGTGCTATCATTTTAACAGTATGAACAATTTCATCCACATCTTTAGTATCGAGACAAATTGGGAAAGCATCCACATTTGCAAACTCTTTGAACAATATAGCTTTTCCCTCCATTACTGGCATAGCTGCTTTTGGACCAATATCTCCAAGTCCAAGAAC
>JAJXYA010000249.1 GCA_021780795.1 Bacillota bacterium
AAAGGGTTCGAAATGAACATTATTCGAATGTTTTGAATAGATTTAAAATTATTTCTATAATTTGTAAAAAACCTCTTTACAATTTATTCAAATAATGATATTATAAGTTTAATTTAATAAATTAGTTAATTCTCATCAAGAGAGGTAGAGGGACCGGCCCGATGATACCTCAGCAACCATCAGATTTCATTTGTCTGAAAAGGTGCTAATTCCTGCGCTAAGTTCCTTTGTAACTTGGCGGTAGATGAGAGAGGTGTCTTTGTATATTTATACCTCTTTCATCATTTTATTTTGATGAGAGGGGTTTTTTGTTTTTCGTACAAATTGAAGTAAAATTTAATATTGTCTTATCAAGAGAGGTGGAGGGACCGGCCCAATGAAACCCGACAACCAGTATCATATATATGATACATGGTGTTAATTCCTGCAGCATTGCTGCGAGATAAGAATAAGTTTGGAAATAGAACCCAAGTTTATTCTTGGGTTCTATTTTTTTATAGAAATGCTTGATAAAGGTAATATCAACAATGAAAGATGAATTATAAGGAATGGAAAGGAGAAGGGATAATATGATCAAAGTTTGTGGTGTGAGCAAAAGTTTTCCAAATGTGAAAGTATTAGATGATGTTTCTTTTACGGTGGCGAAAGGTGATATTTATGGTGTTATTGGTCACAGCGGGGCAGGCAAATCTACTTTGCTTAGATGCTTTAATGGGCTTGAAACCTATGATACAGGTACCATTAACATTATGGGTAAAGAGGTAAAGAAACTAACTTCTAAAGAACTTAGAGAGTTTAGGAAAAATGTAGGTATTATATTTCAAAGTTTTAATTTGATAAATAGAAAAAATGTTTTTGAAAATATAGCCTTTCCACTAGAAGTATGGGGAAAAGATAAAGGTTTTATTAAAGAAAGAGTAGATAGCTTAATAGATTTAGTGGGTCTTAAGGATAAAGTAGATAGCAATGTACGCGAATTAAGTGGAGGTCAAAAACAAAGAGTTGGAATTGCGAGAGCCTTGGCGCTGAGTCCTCAAATATTACTTTGTGATGAAGCTACCTCTGCGTTAGATCCTAAAACTACAAAGTCCATCTTGGAGCTTTTAAGAGATATCAATAATAAATTAAATATAACAATAATTGTAGTTACTCATCAAATGGAGGTGGTAAAAGAAATTTGTAATAAATTTATTCTTTTAGAAGGAGGTGAGATCAAAAGTAGTGGCATTACTGATGAATTATTTATTAGGCCAACAAAAGAAATGAAAACACTTATGGGTGAGGAAGAGTTATTACCTGTCACGGGGCATAACATTAAAATATTTTTCCCAAAGGAAATTAGCCAAAATTGTTTAATTACTTCCATAGCCAGGGAGTTAAATATAGATTTTTCTATAGTATGGGGTAGACTTGAAAAATTTAGAGATGACGTAATGGGCAGTCTTATAATAAATGCAAGTGAGGAAAATAAGGAAAAGATATTGAGCTATTTAGATGAAAAGTCTATAGGGTGGGAGCTTATTAATAGGGGGCTTAATAGTTGATAACTATTAAGTACAGTATAAGGAATACAAGGGGGATAACAATTAATAATTGTTATCTGCCCAAGAGGAATACAAGGGGGAATGCATAAATGCTATTCAAAGATATTTTATTACCAGCACTTTTGGATACAGTATATATGGTAGTAATGTCCACAATTTTTGCTGTGATTTTAGGGTTTATTTCAGCAGTAGTATTGATTATAAGCAAGCCAAAAGGGCTAAGACCAAATCTTTTAATTTATAAAAGTTTAAATTTAGTAATCAATATACTTCGTTCCTTTCCGTTTATTATATTAATGATATCAATATTCCCTCTAACTAAGCTTATTGTCGGAACAACCATAGGTACGAATGCAGCTATAGTTCCACTAACGCTTGGGGCAGCTCCTTTTGCTGCAAGAATAATAGAATCAGCACTTTTAGAGGTGGATTACGGCATTATTGAAGCCGCTAAATCTTTTGGAGCAAAGAATTATCAAATTATACTTAAGGTTATGGTAAAAGAAGCAATGCCCTCTATAGTTCTAGGGGTTACTTTAACCATAATAAACATTATAGGTTACTCAGCTATGGCTGGAACTATTGGTGGAGGCGGTCTCGGAGATGTAGCAGTAAAATATGGCTACTATAGATTTAAGACAGATATTATGATTTACACTGTAATTATATTAATTGCAGTTGTACAAATTATTCAAGCCTTAGGAAATTTATTGTACAGAAAAATGGTTAAATAAATATTAATTATAAAAAATAAAAAAATAAAAAAGGGGGAAAATAATAATGAAAAAAATATTAAGCGTATTATTAACAATAGTTGTGATCTTTACATTAAGTGGTTGTGGAGCAAAAAAAGAAGCGGCAGTGTCTGATAAGAAAATTATCAAAGTAGGAGCTTCACCAGTGCCTCATAAAGAAATATTAGAGATTGTGAAACCGCTACTAGCAAAACAGGGATATACCCTTGAAATAGTAGAATTTACTGACTATGTAACGCCAAACACTGCTTTAGCAGAAGGACAATTAGATGCTAACTTCTTTCAACATGTACCTTATTTGCAATCCTTCTGTAAAGAAAGAAATCTAGAACTTGATTATACTGTTAAGGTTCATATTGAGCCTATGGGTTTATACTCTAATAAATACAAAAATCTTAGTGATTTAAAAGCTGGAGCAGAAATAGCTATTCCAAACGATCCTACAAATGGAGCAAGAGCACTTAGAGTGCTTGAGAATGCAGGGTTATTAAAATTAAAGAGTGGAGAGCTTATTTCTAAACTTGATATTACAGAAAATCCAAAGAATTTAAAAATAACTGAAATAGATGCCCCTCAACTTCCAAGGGTTTTAAAGGATTTGGATGCAGCAGTTATAAACTCAAACTTTGCCTTAGAAGCTAATTTAAATCCAACAAAGGATTCGCTAGCCATAGAATCAAAAGATTCACCTTATGCTAATGTGCTTGCAGTTAGAAAAGAAGATAAAACTAAACCTTATATTGAAGCGCTTTCAAAGGCATTAAATTCTCCAGAGGTTAAAAAGTTTATAGAAGATAAATATGAAGGAAATATAGTTCCCGCCTTTTAGATAGATTCCACTCGCAGGGCAAGTGGCAAGTGTAACCCCGGTGGGAAAGTTATAAAAAACAACCATCTCAAAATAGAAATTAGTTTCCATTTTGAGACGGTTGCTTTTTTAGTAAAATGGTAAAATAGGATTCTAAGGAATCCGCTTTTCTTGTATAAATTAGATTCTTTTACTTTAATGTTATTCTAAAAATAGGTTTAAGTTAATGTCAGCGATGTCATAATTTTTTGAATCCACATCAACAAAATGCCACCATTCAGTTTCAAGGGGTACAAATCCATTGTCAACCATGTATTTTGTTAATAAATCTAAATTTTTTTTAGCTTCATTCGTCATGTTAGGATTGTTTCTGTAGGCATTAGATGAAAAATCATCAAATTTCGATGGCATGATAAGTTCATTATCATCCTTGTTTACAAGAGTTACATCAACAGCACAACCTTTATTATGTATTGAGCCTCCATTTTTAGGATTAGCAACGAAATGACTATCCTTTAATAGATCCCAGAATAGCTGCTGTACATAAACAGGTCTGTAGGCATCCCAAACTTTAATTCTGTATCCTAATTTTTTAAGCTCCGCATTTGCCCGAGCTAACTTCTCTGCAGTATTTCTCCTTAATGTACAAAGGTTATTTGGGTAAATAATTTTCTTAGTAAAATTATCAGTAGTTGCATATTTTAAATCAATTACTATATCCATATCTAAGGATGATAATAAAACGAATCCATTTATTTCTTTAATTTTATCATTTGTAGAATTGATAGATTCATCTCCAGTTGAATTCTCCGCAAGGTTTGGAATAACTTTTTCCATTTCAAAAAACCTCTATTCAAATAAAATTAGTAGTTTATAATTTGAATAATATTCTTAAAGATTTATTACATATTTACTACTTCAGACATTGGCCCTTCAACTATTATAGGATTTTTAGAGGGATTTAACCATTTTAAAATGCTTATTACATTGTTCTCAGCTGTTGCAGTACATCCTCCTGTTCCATGACCTGCTCCTGACCATACATGAAAGAATATAGCAGAACCTTTATCTGGCATTCTTTTAACAGTATTATAGTTTATTACAAAAGCATAATTATATTGTGGGATATACATATTTTCAGCAGAATTCCACCTTCCATTTGAGGGACCTTCTTGCCATGTATTGTACAATGGTGAATTAACATCATCTACCCAAAAATCATTAGGAGTGGATTGCCTATAGTTCATTAAAGTACCTGGGTTTGAATATCTGCCAAATGCATCACCTAAAGTGAAAATTCCTATTGGAGAATGCCCGTCACCTTCCACCTTATTATAAGCAAAACCATTTTTGCCTATATTACCAGTAAAAGAAGCAACTTGTTTCCAGGTTCCATTAACATTTTCAAAAGTTGCAATGGTAGCACTTATACTGTCAAAACCGTTAGTAGTAACAACTATAGCCTGCTGGGCAATTCCTTTTCCCTTTATCCTGTCTATCAATAATTCAAATTTTACGTTTTGCTCTTTAATCATC
>JAJXYA010000063.1 GCA_021780795.1 Bacillota bacterium
AATAATAACATCTATTTTTAGGATTGCTAGCAAAGCCGTCAATATCTAATTCCTCAGAATTGATTATTATGTGTTTAACACCTAAATCTTTTGCATACTTTATTGCTTCTTTAAGTTCACGTTCAGGATAGGTAGAAGAAGTGGCAGTTACTGCAATCATCTTTTCTCCTAAAACTTCTTTTACTACCTTTATTAAAAATGTGCTATCAACCCCGCCTGAAAAAGCTACTGCAGCACTTCCTTTTTTTCTAATTATATCTTTTAATATATCTAATTTTTCTTGTAAAATCATAATTTTCTCCTATCTTATAATTTATTTATTATGCTGGCACTGTAAGCTGCACCAAAGCCGTTATCTATATTTACTACTGTTACTCCGCTAGCACAACTATTTAGCATAGAAAGCAAAGCAGAAATTCCGCCTAAATTTGCTCCATAACCAACACTTGTTGGAACCGCAATAACAGGTTTATCTACAAGTCCACCTACTACACTAGCAAGAGCTCCTTCCATTCCAGCAATTACTATTACAACTTTAGCTCCTCTTATTATATCTATTTTAGATAATAGTCTGTGGATACCTGCTACTCCAACATCATTAATTATAACAGTTTTATTACCAAATATTCTAGCTGTTTCATTTGCTTCTTCAACAACTGCTATGTCCGAAGTACCTGCTGAAACTATGGCTATATAACTATCGGTTTCAGAAACCTTTTTCTTTTTAATTGTAATCGTTTTGCCAAGTTCATTATACTTTGCATCTTTGCACAGTTTTTTAACTACATTATACATTTCTACAGTAGCCCTTGTTGCTAATATATTATTATCACCTGTTAGCATGTATTCAAAAATTTTCTTTACTTGATCCGTAGTTTTACCTGCACAATATATTACTTCCGGATAACCTACTCTAAGCTCTCTGTGATTATCTATTTTTGCAAAACCTAATTCTTTATAAGGCAAATCTTCAATCTTACTTAGTGCAGTCCCAACATCAATTTCGCTATTTTTAACAGCTTCTAACAAAGCTTTAACTTCATCCTTATTCATTGAACTTCTCCAATTTCCTATTTTATATTGTATTTCTTTAGTAATATTTCATTATTAATTATTTTTAAATAATCATCATCTTCTACTATTTCATGGCCCTCAGAAAACAGCACAGCTCTTTTAAAAATACCCTCAACATATTCAAAATCGTGGGTAGAACAAATTATAGTTTTTCCTGCTTTATTTAACTTAATTATTAGATCTCTTAAAAATCTTTTTGTTTTTGGATCAAGACCATTCATTGGTTCATCTAAAATAAGCACATCTGGATTTAGCGATAATACTGAAGCAATAGCTACCCTCTTTTTCTCTCCTCCACTTAAATTGTATGGAGCTCGATGCTTTAAATGTTCTATATTTAAAAGCTTCATACAGTCATCAACTCTCTTTTCAATATCCTTTTGTGCTAATCCCATCTGAGTAGGTCCAAATGCTATCTCTTCGTATACAATAGGACAAAAAAGCTGAGCTTCAGAATTTTGAAATACAAAACCCATCTTTTGATGAAAGCTTTTAGAAAAATTATTATTATTCATAATTTTACTGTTAATTTCTTGTCCGTTAAATAAAAACACGCCTTTGTCTGGAAACATTATTCCATTAATAAGCTTCATGAATGAAGATTTTCCGCTGCCATTAGCTCCTATTAAAGCTACTGCTTCACCTTTATTGATTGTTATATTTATATCTTTTAAAGCTTCTGCATCTTCATAACTATACCCGACATTTTTTAATTCTATCATCGCAACTACACCTTTTCTATAAGTGAATAAAATTTATAATCGTTATAAAAGCATATAACATTATATATAAAGCATCTTGATTTTTAAAACTATAATTTTTGTAAACTGAATATTCACCTACAAAACCTCTGCATTCCATAGCTGAATACATTTCATCTCCAGCTTCCTTTGATTTTAAAAACAAGTTTCCCATTAATTTTATTATAAAAGCTCTCTTGTTATTATTTTTACCAACAGATCTAAGCTTTAATGAATAAAGCATTTCAAGTGAAAATTCTCCAAGCACAAAAATATATTTTATTGCTATATCCATAACAAATATAAATATATCTGGTACAAAAATAAGTTTTAATACTTTGGTTAACTGATGCCACTTTGTTGTGTAAGATAATATATTTACAGAAATAATTGTGCCTGCTACTTTTAATACAATAATTAAACTATTATTTAAATTACCCATCAAAATAGAAGGCAAAAGCATTATGACAGTAAATAATGGCAAAATACCACTTATAATATATATTTTAAATATGTCTTTCTTGTTTACAAACAAGCAAATAGCTATTGCTACAATTAAAACTGCAAAAATAAAAACTACATTTCTAGATAAAGCTAATTGAATTATAATTATTAGTGTTACTAAAGTTTTAACTATTGGATTAATACTATAAATAAAGCTTATTTCTTTATATTTATTCATGCTTCTTATATCATTCAGCATTTTTGCAAAGGAAAAAATACTTTTATTAATAAATTTATCCTTATCTTTTATAGGTGTATAATTTTCGTCCTTAAATAACCAATCATACAATTTTATTACCTCTATCATCATCAATATTTTTTTCAAGTTGCTTTCCAATGAGTTTAAAAATTATAAGTATTGCTACTACACCTATTATTCCGCAAATTATATAACCGATTATGCTAGATATACCATGGATAGAATAACTAGAAAACAATGCCTTAAAAGAAAACCCTTGCTGCATACCTTTTGGCAAATAGCCCAGCATACTTTTAATTTGATCATTTCCCCATTCTCCAAAAGCTGATCCGGATGCAATTAATCCAATGGGGCATAGAAGCATTAATAAAACAATCAAAAATTTTAAAGATAAAAATTTGATAGGTTGGCTTTCCACAACAACTTTTGGGGATACCTTTCTTAAATATGCAAGTACACCACCACAAACTGAACCCTCTATAAAACCAACTACCAGTAGGTGAGGTATCATCATTGCCCACAAGGTAGTTTTTATTGAATACGGAGAATATAAAGGCATACCATTGGTATCTTTAAAAAGTATTGGCTGAATTCCGAATTCTATAGCAGCACACATTGCTGCTATATTTATAGAAATATAACCAGCAATAAAGGCAGAAACAAAGTCTCGCTTTTCACTTTTGCTGTTTCCTTTAATAAATCTATATATATAATACGCAGTAACAGGTATTACAAAAGCCATATTAAAAGCATTTGCCCCAAAAGAAAGTAACCCTCCATCTCCAAAAAGCAGTGCTTGAATTAAAAGCGTAATAGTAACTGAAAGTATAGCCGCTGACGGGCCTAATAGTATTGCTATTAATGATGCACCTACAGCATGTGCGGTTGTTCCTCCAGGCACTGGAACATTAAACATCATAACTAAAAAGGAAAATGCCGAGCAAAGTCCTATTAAAGGCATTTTTTTTCTATTTATTTGCTCCTTTACATTTTTAACTGCTTTTCTCCATATAGGTATCATTACCACTCCAAAGGTAGCACATGTAGATGGGCTTAAGTAATTATCTGGAATATGCATTTATACTTCTCCCCCTCATATGATAACAAACTTTTTTTAAATTTACTCGAATATAGCCTTAACCTTCTTTAGGTCTTCTCTTATTTTAATTTCTTGCGGACAATGACTTTCACATTTTCCACATTGTACACACTTTGATGCTGCACCACTATTTTTTATAGACACATATCTCTTTTTTAATTCATCTTCAGTCTCTTTTGAATAGAACAAATTATATTCATTGTATACCGTGAAATTTCCAGGAATATTTACACCAGCTGGGCAAGGCATACAATATCCACATGCAGTACAGTTATTTTTTAATCTGCTTTTAAATATAGCTTTTACATCATCTACCACCGCAACTTCTGCCTCTGTCATTGAATTTGGTGCAACTTCGCTTGCTGTAGCAATGTTTTGGACAACATTCTCCATTATATTCATTCCACTTAAAACTACTGAAACCTCAGGATGATTCAACACCCATCTTAAAGCCCAATCCGCTGGCGTTCTTTTTATTTCAGCGCCTTCAAAAGCTGCTTTAACATCACTAGGAAGGTTTCTTACAATTTTTCCACCTCTTAATGGCTCCATTACTGCTACTCCTAAGCCTTTACTAGCAGCATATTTAAGGCCCTCTGTACCTGCTTGATGATTTTCATCCAAATAATTATATTGTATTTGACAAAATTCCCAATCATAATAATCTACAATTTCTTTAAATACTGAAAGCTTATCATGAAAGGAAAAGCCGGCATGTTTTATTCTTCCATCTTTTTTTGCACTATCTAAAAAATCACTTATCCCAAGAGCTTTTAGATTTTCCCAAACCTTGCTTTCAAGTGCATGCACCAAATAAAAATCTATACTATCTGTTTCTAATCTATTTAGTTGTTCATTCAAATATTTGTCCATATCTTCTCTAGACTTTATGAGCCAGCTAGGAAGCTTGGTAGCTAACTTTATTTTTTCCCTATAACCATCTTTCAAAGCTTTGGCAACAAACGGTTCACTTTGACCACCAAAACCCATACCTGTTCCATGATAAGGATATGCTGTA
>JAJXYA010000222.1 GCA_021780795.1 Bacillota bacterium
TAATGCTTCGTCTGAACTTGAAATAAAAACCGCTGCAAGCATTCCAAGAGTAATATGTCCATTACTATAAAGTCTTGCCATTGCCACGGGTATACCACATTGCGGTATTACTCCAAGTAAGCTTCCACCAACATAATCATACTTTGACAACTTATTAATAAGTTTATTATCCTTATTTACTTTTACCATTAAATAGTCCACTAATAAAAATATAATAAACATTAATGGAACTACTCTTATGGTATCCTTAAAACTATCTATTAAAATTTCAACCAATGAAACATTCCTCCAACTTTAGTCTTGAAGAGTTTGTTTAGCTCTTCCTCATTTAAGTTTTGTCCTATTAAACAAAGTTTACCACTAGATTTGATTTTATTTTCATCTATTATATATAGTCCATTGGTATAACTAAATTCTAGAAACGAATTTACACCCTTTAAAAAACCCTTACCTCGCAGAACTTCACCATATTTAGATTCTTTTAATTCCTTCAAAATCTCTTCTAGCTCTTCCTTTGTAAATTTTTTAGAGGTTTCTATGCCAATGGCTTTAAATTTATTTTCCTTACAAGGCTTATACTCTGTATGAAACAGTTCTTTAAATTCTACCTTAATATTTTGTTCTAATAGTCCCTTGATTTCATTAAAGGAAAAATTACTCCAATTTGAAGTTATAATTTCTGCTTTTGAATTAATTTCTCTTAAGGATTCTATGATTTTCTCTACTTTTTCCGGCTCTACAAATTGGCTTTTGCTTAATATCAAAGTCTCAGCATTGCTTATCTGATCTTCAAAAAACTCACCAAAAACATCACATTGCTCAAGATAGTTTATACTATCTATCACGGTTATTAATGAATTTATACTACACTGCTTTGAAACTTCTTTACTACTCAAGATATCAATAATCTCACTTAAGATACTTATTCCCGTGGGTTCCACTATAATCCTATCTGGATTGAACTCTTCTATAATTCTAGAAAGCACTACTTGAAAGTCTTTTTTCATAATACAGCAAATACATCCACTGGAAATTTCAAAAACTTCAAAACCTTCTCTTTCAATTATATCTCCATCTATGCCGATTTCTCCAAATTCATTTTCAATTAATACAACTTTTTCATTCTCATAGGCTTTTAGTAAGCTTTTTATTAAAGTTGTTTTTCCTGATCCGAGGAAACCTGAAACCACATCTATTTTTATCATTTTTTCACCTCAATTTAGAAACTCAATGCCTCTACAAAATAATCTTGAAAAGTATCCTTTGTAGATAACTCAACCACTTCTATTTTATCTTCAAAACTTATGATAGTTTCTAGTATACCTTTATTTATTAATGCAAGTCTTGCCCCTTCAATAGAAGAATTCCCTACAAAAGTAATCTCTCCTTTAAATCCCTTAGGTATCAGCCCAATTGTTTTTATGCTCTCTGCATTTATATGATAACCAAAGGCTCCTGCAATAACAACTTCCTCTACCATTTCCAAGGCAATATTAATTTCCTTAAGTAGCATTGACATTCCAGCTGCAATAGCTCCCTTTGCCAATTGTATTTGTCTTATATCCTTTTGGGATATATATATATCCTCTGTTATATAAAACTTTTTATCTCTAACTTTATCTGAGATTTTATCATTCAAATTCTTATTGAATCTTCCACTCTTAAGTATGATTTCTTTTTCCACCATATGCGCTGCAATATCTATAAGGGCACTGCCACAAATTCCTTTAGCTTTACTATTTCCTATGGTAGTGAATGAAACATTATATTCCTCATCTATAGAAAAACTATCTATTGCTCCCTCTTCTGCTCTTGAGCCACAGGATATATTCATTCCCTCAAGGGCTGGTCCTGCTGCTGTTGAAGTTGCTGCCATTTTCCCTTCTGATATAGCTACTATTTCTCCATTGGTACCTATATCTATAAAAATAGAAGAATTTTTCTTTCTATAAAAATCAGTAGCTACAATTCCAGCTAAGATATCAGCGCCTACATAAGCTGAAGCTGAGGGCAGAAGTGTTATGATACCTTCTTTGTTAATAGAAATGCCGATTTCACTAGAAGCCAAATCCATTTTATTTAGAAAGGTAGCTTTATAAGGTGCTCTCGCTATAGAAGATGGATTAACGCCAGCAAAAAAGTGAAGCATGGTAGTGTTGGCTGCTATCATTATTCTATATATATTTTCTACTTCATAATTGTTACTTACGAGCTTCTTAACCATGTTATTTACTTCATTTACTATAGAATCTCTTAAAATCTCAGTTCCCCGTTCATTATTAATAGCAAAGGCTATTCTTGATAGCACATCGGAGCCAAACTCTGTTTGAGGATTTAAGGTGGAAATTTTATTTAAGATCTTCCCACTATGTAAATCCACCAAATAGGCGGAGAGTCCTGTGGTACCTATATCAATGGCTACCCCAAGTATATCAGTAGTTTCAGAGGCTAGATCTAGTATATTATTATCAACTTCAACTTCTATACTATCTCCACTATTTATTGTTTTGAGCTCTTTACTCGTATTAATGAGCTCAACTTCCACATCACCTTTTACTTCTGTTATACATGCAAGCCTTATATTTTCTTCATCTAAAATAAAATTTTGCTCTGCTACGGAAGGTGGAGATACCTCACCTATAACCTTTACCTTACACTTATTACAAAGCCCCATGCAATTGCATGGGGTTTCAATGGAAAGGTTAGCAATTCTTATACACTCTGATAATTTAGTTCCCTTTTCTACTTCTATTGTTATATCTTCATTTTTAAATTTAACACTAACCATTAGTCTTATATTCCTCTCTTTACGTAATCTGTCATGGTTTTTAGATTATCTATAGAAGTTCCCATGCTAAGACCACAGGCTGGTGAAATTATATCTACACCTGAATCAATGCAATTTTTTGTTATAGAGATTATCTTATCTTTTTCCCCAGTATGGAGAAGTTGTGTGCTTACATTTCCCATAAGCCTTCCCGAAAGCATTGATTTTGTACTTCTCATATTTACCATAGAGTCAAAACTATACCCATCTGCATTGATTAAATTAAGTCCTTCAATTATGGTATTTGCCTTTCCACAAATATGTACAATAACAGGTACATTTAAGCTGTGGATTGCATCGATTATCTCTTTATAAAGAGGAACCGCAAATCTACTAAAATTCTTACCACCTAAAATTTCTCCAGTAGCAGTAGGATCTGAAATAACTATAACATCCGCTCCTGCATTAATACTTTCTTTAGCATATTCAATAAGATAATTATTAATAAATTTAAAGAAACTATAGGCTCTTTCTGGCTCTTTTCTTAGCATCTTTAACATAATTAATGGATCTACTGCTGAGGTAGCAGTACTAATGTGACCAGTTATATTTCCTATAACCGGCACCTTACTATTTTTTAGTTCTCCAATTGCATTTAGAACCACATTCATTCTATTTTCATTTTTAGGTATTACTGAGTAGGTTTCCATTATCTGTTCTAGTGGATTACTATTGTATTCTATTACTCTCTCTTCCACTAGTTTATCTCCTATTTGTACCTTAGCACCTAGCGGTTCTGCTTCAACTATCATTGCAAAGGGAACTCCATAATTTTCAAAGCCTGTCCCGCTATAAATTTTCCTAGAAGCCTGTGCCATTGCCTTGTAATCTAAATTATGATTACCTTCTATGTCCTGTAATATTTCAGTGGTGCAAGCGCTCATCATACCACCAGGGCAAATTACAGGTGCTCTATCAACATCTTTTCCTCTTAATATCCTTAATAATCTTTCTTTTTCATTCAAAACTATTCACCTTCATTATATTCATATACACCATAGGTTCTTGCTGCATCCATCATATGTTGTATATTTTCAAAAGGAACTTTGTTTGATGTTTCACAGCCTGTTGCAAGAACAAAACCTGGAGTATAACCCTTCATTGTTTCAATTGCTTCTCTACATATATCAAAAATTCTTTCCTTAGGTCCAAATAATAATTGATCTGCTGGATCAATATTTCCAAGTATAACAGCTCTACCAGCTACTTTTTCTCTTGCAATAGCTAGGTCACATTTGTCAATACTGATAATATCAGATCCTGTATCAGTCATTAAATCAACGATTTTATGAGTTTTTCCACATATATGAAGAGGTATTGCACTACCTAGTTCATGAGCAAGATCTATTAATTCCTTTATATATGGAAATGCAAATTGCATAAACATTTTAGGACTGAACAAACTTCCTGAGGCAATTGGTTCTAATATAATTGGAATAGCACCGTGTGCAACAACTTCTCTAATAAAATTTTTACAACTATCTGTTGACGCCCTTAATAGAGAATGACAAAGTTCAGGATTTGCATAGGTATCTCTTGCAAAGTCCTCTACTCCTCTTAAGGTTGCAGCTGTAGAAACTGGACCTGAAAAACATACTGATAAAAATACTTGGTCTCCAATTTCTTTATTTAAAATATCAAGTGCTTCATAATAAACTGGGAATTGTCCATCATTCTTCTGCGCAACATGAATTTTTTCTAAATCTTCTTTAGAAGTAACAAAGGGTACCTCGCAATTTGCTGGCTCGTCCTCTGAATATTCAAGTGGTGCTCCCATAGCTTCTGCCACGTAAGAACAGTTTGTA
>JAJXYA010000197.1 GCA_021780795.1 Bacillota bacterium
GATAAATTTAAAGATGAATGTGGAGTTTTTGGTATATTCTCAAACGGAGAGTTTAATGCTGCTTCTGTAACTTATTATGGATTATATGCTCTTCAGCATAGAGGGCAAGAAAGTGCCGGAATTGTAGCTTGCAAAGACAATGAACTTGTATGTCATAAGGGAATGGGTCTTGTAAATGATGTTTTTAATGAAGAAATAATTAATAAACTATCAGGAACTTCTGCAATAGGTCATGTTAGATATTCTACCACTGGTTCTAGTAATGCTATTAATGCACAGCCGCTTTTAAGCGAGTTTAAGCTAGGTTCAATTGCAATAGCTCACAATGGAAATTTGGTAAATGCAGATATAATAAGGGAACTATTAGAAGATGGTGGCTCGTTATTTCAAACTTCAATAGATTCAGAAGTAATTTTAAACTTGATAGCAAAAGGAGCAAAAAAAGGTATAGAAAATGCTGTTATAGATGCTATTCAAGCGGTTAAAGGTGCTTATGGAATAGTTATTTTGACTAAGGATGCACTTATAGGCGTTAGAGATCCAAATGCTATTAGACCACTTTGCATCGGAAAGTTAAATGATAACTATATATTCTGTTCTGAGAGCTGTGCTATAGATGCAGTTGGCGGAGAGTTCATAAGGGATGTTAAGCCTGGAGAAATTGTAATTGCTGATAAAGATGGTTTAAGATCTATAATGTTTGCAGAACAAACAAAATGTGAAACTTGTGCTTTTGAGTATGTATATTTTGCAAGACCTGATAGTACCATTGATGGAATAAATGTATATACATCAAGGGAAATTTGTGGAGAGATATTAGCTAAAGAAGCTCCTGTAGAAGCAGATATAGTAATTGGTGTTCCAGATTCTGGTCTTTCTGCTGCAGCAGGCTTTGCAAAAGTTTCCGGTATTCCATATGGAATTGGACTTATTAAAAATAAGTATGTAGGTAGAACCTTTATTGCTCCTTCACAAGAACTAAGAGAAAAGGCTGTTTCAGTTAAACTTAATGCTTTAAAGGTTGTAGTTGAAGGTAAAAGGGTTGTATTAATAGATGATTCTATAGTCAGAGGAACTACTAGCAAAAGGTTAGTTGACATATTGAAAAAAGCTGGTGCTAAGGAAATACATTTTAGAGTTTCATCTCCTGTTGTAAAATGTCCTTGTTATTTTGGAATAGATACAGCTTATAGAAAAGACTTAGTTGGTGCATCTATGAGTGTAGATGAGATTAGAGATTTTATTGGTGCAGACAGTCTAGCATACATTAGCATAGATGGAATGCTTGATGCTTTAAGAGGTGGAAAATCAAAGGGCTTTTGCCTTGGTTGCTTTAACGGAGTTTATCCAGTTTCAGCACCAAGAGAAACAGATAAAGAACGGTTAGAAAGGTAGGATTATTTATGGCAACATATAAAGATTCCGGTGTAAATATTGAAGAAGGCTACAAAACTGTTAGCAAAATAAAAGATTATGCTAAGAGCACTTATAATAGTAGTGTTTTAAATAATTTAGGCAGTTTTGCTGGTATGTATGAAATAGGAAAATATAAAAACCCAATTTTGGTTTCTGGAACCGATGGTGTAGGTACAAAGCTTGAGATAGCTTATAAATTAAAAAAATATGATACAGTTGGAATAGATTGTGTTGCAATGTGCGTAAATGATATTTTATGTCACGGTGCAAAACCACTTTTCTTTTTAGATTATATGGCTTGTGGTAAATTGTCAGCAGAAGTGGCTTCTTTAATTGTTAAAGGAGTTTCTGAAGGATGTTTACAGTCAGGAGCAGCACTAATAGGTGGGGAAACAGCTGAAATGCCTGGGTTTTATAAAGAAGGAGATTATGATTTAGCAGGCTTTGCTGTAGGAATCGTTGAGAAAGACGAAATAATCGATGGCAGTAAAATTGAAGCTGGTGATGCTTTAATTGGTATAGCTTCTTCTGGAGTTCACAGTAATGGCTTTTCCCTTGTTAGAAAGCTAATCACTAATATCGAAGAAGATTTCAATGGTAAAAAAATCGGTGAAGTATTGATTACACCAACTAAAATATATGTTAAACAAGTTTTAGAGTTAATGCAAAAATTTGAAATAAGAGGTATGTCTCATGTAACTGGTGGTGGATTCATAGAAAATATTCCAAGAATGTTTAAAGGTGATTTCACAGCAGTTATAGAGAAGAATAGCTATGAAATCCCAGCAATCTTCAAGCATCTAATGTCTCTTGGAGTTGCTGAAGAAGAAATGTATAAAACCTATAACATGGGCATTGGCTTTGTATTATGCGTTAAGCAAGCTGATGTTAAAGGAGTAATTGAAACATTAAAGGGTCTTGGAGAAGATGCTTATTTAATAGGACACGTTGAAGCAGGAGGTCCTAACATATGCTTAAAATAGCAGTGCTTATTTCTGGAGGTGGCAGTAATCTGCAGTCTATACTGGATAGTATAGACTCAGGTTTTCTATCATGTAAAATTGAAGCTGTTATTAGCGATAACGAAAAAGCTTATGGTTTAATAAGAGCAAAAGAAAAAGGTATTAACACATATGTTTTTGGAAGGAAGGAGTATGGTGAAAATTTATCTTACGAGATATTAAATTTATTGAAGGATAAAGTAGATTTGATAGTGCTTGCAGGATTTTTATCCATTTTAAAAGGTGACTTAATAAAACACTTTAAGGATAAAATAATAAATATTCATCCATCACTAATTCCTTCTTTTTGTGGTAATGGAATGTATGGCTTAAAGGTACATGAAGCAGCTGTAAATTATGGAGTAAAGGTTTCAGGTTGTACGGTACATTTTGTAGATGAGGGAACTGATTCTGGACCAATAATACTTCAAAAAACTGTTCCGGTTTATGGCGATGACACAGCAAAGGATTTGCAAGGTCGTATTTTAGAAATGGAGCATAAAGCTCTTCCTGAGGCAGTTAAGCTTATAGCTGAAGGTAAAGTTAAAGTTAACGGTAGAATGGTAACTATTTTGTAAAGGAGCAAAGAAAATGATAAAAAGAGCATTAATAAGTGTTTTTAACAAAGACAAGGTTTTAGAGCTTTCAAATTTTCTTGTGAAAAATAATGTTGAAATTATTTCTACAGGCGGAACTTTTAAATATTTGAAAGAAAACAATATTCCAGTGACAGAAGTATCAGAAATAACTAATTTTCCAGAAATGTTAGATGGTAGAGTTAAAACTTTACATCCTAAAATTCATGGTGGAATACTTGCTATAAGAGATAATTGTGAGCATATGAAATCAATTGAAGAAAAGGGAATACAAACTATCGATATGGTAGTAGTTAATTTATACCCATTTTTTGATAAGGTACAGGAAGATTTAACTTTTGAAGAAAAAGTAGAGTTTATTGATATCGGTGGGCCTACAATGATTAGGGCTGCAGCTAAAAATTTCCACGATGTAGTAGTTGTAACCGATGTTAAAGATTATGATGAAATTATGAAGCAAATAGATAAGACAGGTGATGTCTCTTTAGAAAAGAAAAGGGAGTTAGCTGGTAAGGTATTCAACTTAACAGCAGCTTATGACGCCGCTGTAAGCAGCTTTTTGCTTGGAGACGAAGTTTATCCTGAATACTTAAATATGTCTTATAAAAAAGCAATGGATTTAAGGTATGGAGAAAATCCACATCAAAGTGCAGCATATTATGTAGCTACTACTGGTAATGGTGCAATTAAAGATTTTGAACAACTAAATGGAAAAGAATTGTCTTACAATAATATTAAAGATATGGATATAGCTTGGAAGGTAGCGTGTGAATTTGAAGAACCAATGTGCTGTGCATTAAAACATAATACACCATGTGGAGCAGCAATAGCAGATAATATTTATGATGCTTATATGAGAGCATATGAATGTGATCCTGTTTCAATCTTCGGTGGTATTGTTGCACTAAATAAAACAGTGGACAAAAAGACGGCAGAGGAATTATCTAAAATTTTTCTAGAAATAGTTATAGCTCCTGATTTTGAAGAAGCAGCACTTTCAGTATTGAAGGCTAAGAAAAATTTAAGGGTTATTAAAGCTTTAAATAAACCACAAGACAAAAAAGAATATGCAAAAGTTGATGGTGGGATATTAGTTCAAAGCTCTGATGATAAGTTAAATGACGAATTGAAATTTGTTACTGAGAAGAAGCCTACTGAAGAAGAGTTAAAAAACCTTTTATTTGGAATGAAAATTGTTAAATATGTTAAGTCTAATGCTATAGTTGTGATTAAAGATGGTGCTGCAACAGGTATCGGAGGAGGTCAAGTAAATAGAATTTGGCCAACAATAGATGCTATAGATAGAGCAAAAGATGGTACTCTACTTGCTTCCGATGCATTTTTTCCATTTAGTGATATAGTAGAAGAAGCAGCAAAAAACAACATAAAGGCTATTATTCAGCCAGGTGGTTCAATAAGAGACCAGGAATCAATAGATGCATGCAATAAGCATGGTATTGCTATGGTGTTTACTGGAATTAGACATTTCAAACATTAAAAGGAGTTGAGATTTTGAAGGTTCTTGTAATAGGAAACGGTGGAAGAGAACATGCTATTGCTTGGAAAATAGCACAAAACTGTCTAGTTGAAAAAGTATATTGTGCTCCTGGAAAC
>JAJXYA010000329.1 GCA_021780795.1 Bacillota bacterium
CTGTGGAGATTGTGGAAGTGCATAAAACTTTCCATTATAATTTCTGCTTGGAACTAAATAATCTCTTGCACCTTCTGGAGTACTCTTAGTTAAAATTGGTGTTTCAACCTCTAAAAACCCTTTTTCATCTAAAAAATCTCTCATTACTTTAGCTGCTTTGTGTCTAATTTTAAAAATATTTTGCATATCACTTCTTCTTAAATCAAGATATCTGTGCTTAAGCCTTACATTTTCTGAAGCATCTAGATTATCTTTAATGTATATTGGAGGAGTTTCACTCTCAGAAAGAATTTTTATGCTCTCTCCTTTAAGTTCTACCATTCCAGTTGCCATATTTTTATTTGCAGCTTCTCTTTTTACTACTTCACCAGTTACAGCTAAGCAGTATTCAGACTTAACTAAATCAGCTTTTTCAAAAGCTTCTTTGTTTATTGCTTCACCAAACACAACCTGAAGAATTCCATCTCTATCCCTTAAATCTACAAAAACTAAACCACCCAAATTTCTTTTTCTTTGAACCCAACCCATAACAGTAACATTTTTTCCTACACTGTCTTCACGAACTTCTCCACACATTATAGTTCTTTTGAGACCTTTTAAAGTTTCTCCCATTGTTTTCCTCCTAAAACTTTAGACAAGCTTTTCAAAAATTTCTTTTAAGTTATCTAAATTTATTTCAAATTGCTCTCCATCAGACATTCTCTTTAACTTTGCAGTTTTAGTTTGAATTTCAGTTTCACCTAAAACTATAGTATAAGAAGCTTCAATTTTATTTGAATATTTCATTTGTGCTTTTACATTTCTTTTCATATGATTTATTTCACATTTTAAGCCTTTTTTTCTAAGCTCATTTACAAGCTTTAACGACTGTATTTTACTAGTTTCATCCATTGAAGCAACAAATAAATCTATCGGATTTTCCCTTGGAAGCTCTATTCCTTCTTCTTCTAAGGTCATAATTAGCCTTTCGATTCCTATTGCAAAACCAAATGCAGGAAGGCTAGGTCCACCAATTTCTTCAATTAATCCATCATACCTGCCGCCGCCACAAACAGTTATGTCCTTTTGAATTATTTCAAAAACTGTTTTTGTATAATAATCAAGTCCTCTTACAATTAAAGGGTCAATCTTGTAATCTATATCCATAGCCGTCAAATAACTTTTAAGTTTATCAAAATGTTCTTCACATTCATCACATAAATAATCTAAAATGCTTGGTGCACCTTTAACTATTTCCTTGCAGTTCTTGTTTTTGCAGTCTAAAATCCTCATTGGATTTTTTTCGAATCTTACTTTGCAAGTTTCACAAAGATTATCGTAATTTGCCTTCAAATACTTTTGAAGTGCTTCATTGAAAACTTTTCTGCAGCTAGGACACCCTATGCTATTTATGTTAAGTTCTAATCCTTTTATTCCTAGATCACTAAAAGCTCTCATAGAAAGACTTATCATCTCTGCATCTATAGACGCTTCTTCTGCTCCAAATACCTCTACTCCAAATTGATGAAATTGCCTAAGCCTTCCTTTTTGCATTTTTTCATACCTAAATGCAGGAATTATATAAAATAGCTTAGTTGGCTGAGCATCGTTGTAAAGAGTATTTTCTATAAATGCTCTTACTGTCGGTGCTGTTCCTTCTGGTTTTAAGGTGATGCTTCTATCACCTTTATCAAAAAAGGTATACATTTCTTTTTGTACTACATCGGTAGTCTCACCTACTCCTCTTGTAAAAAGTTCTGTATTTTCAAACATTGGAGTTCTTATTTCACTGCAGCCATATTCTTTTGCTAAGTTTCTGAAGTTATTTTCTAGAAAATGCCATTTATGAGAATCTTTTGGCAATAAATCTTTGGTACCTTTAGGTGCTTGTATCGACATTTACCCTTACCCCCTTATTTATAAATTATCTAAAAACTTTATTTTACTTTCAACTTTTTCATCTATTCTTTTTATATATTCTCTAACATCTTTGATATTTGGAAAACGTTCTACTCTATTTTCATTTAAAAATATAGCTTTTGAAACCGCATTAGCTCCAATGGCTATTATAGTTTGTCTTTCTTCAATCATTTGAATATTGTAAATACCTTCTTTATTACTCTTAGAATAACCTACGTTTTCCATATTTCCTACCATGTTTTTTTGCCTATACATATAATATGGCTCTAATTTAAGCTCTCTTGCTAACTTTTCAGTAGCTTCATACATTTTATTTAGTTCTTCATGTGGTGCTATCTTCATAGCTATATTATTAATAACATTATGATGAAGCTTTGAACCTCTTTTTAAAGACATTCCATGAACAGTAAGGCTGTCTGGCTCTAGCTTTAAAATTTCATTGCAGGTATACTCTATTTGTTTTAGTCCTTCGCTTGGAAGTCCAACTATTATATCAACATTTATATTATTAAAGCCCATTTCTCTTGCCAGTTTAAATTTTTCTTTAACTTCAAAAGAATCGTGTCCGCGTCCAATAAGCTTTAAGGTTTCATCATTCATAGTTTGAGGGTTAATGCTTATTCTATGGACACCATATTTTTTCATAACGGAAAGCTTTTCTTTTGAAATACTGTCTGGTCTCCCACACTCAACAGTAAATTCCTTTATATTATTTCCAAAAACAAAGCTTTTAAATACATTTTCCATAACTTTTTCAAATTGCTCATTTGTTATGGATGTAGGAGTACCCCCTCCAAAATAAACACACTCTATTTTAAAGCCTTTTTCTTTTATATATTTAGATAATATGTCCATTTCGTAACACATTGCTTGCAAATATTGTTCTATAACATCTTTGCAATTGTTAATTGTATCTGAAATAAAACTGCAATATAAGCATCTTGTAGGGCAAAAAGGCATGCCTATATAAACGCTTATAGTATTTTGATCTCTATTTACTATTTTTTCTTCCTTTTTCGCAACATCTATGCAAAGCTTTGCCTTATCTTCTCTAGTTAAGCTGTGATAATTAAAATATTTAACGATTTCCTCGCTGTCATAGCCTTCCTTTAAAAGCTTTAAAGCAATCTTAGAAGGCCTTATGCCTACTAAGGTTCCCCAAGGAATATCTTTAGCTATGTCTTTACTTAAATAAGAGAAAATTGCTCGTTTAATATTTTCTTTATTAGTTAAGCCGCTATCAAATGGAAACTTTTCTTTTTTATTATTTCTTATAATTTCTAAATTGTCATCGCAAACTAAAATTTCATAATTTTCTTCCTCTTCTGCAAAACTTATATTTTCAAAGAAAAGGTGAAAAACATTATAAACTTCATATGCATATTTATCATCATTTAATTTTATTTTTATCATATTTTCTCCAAAATCTATACAAAGGGGTTATTTTCCTTTTCGAAACCAATGCTAGTTTTAGGTCCATGTCCTGGAAAGGCTAAAGTATCCTCTGAAAGAGTAAAAAGCTTTGATTTTATACTAGTCTGAAGCATATCAAAATTCCCATAAGCAAAATCTGTTCTACCTACAGAGCCATAAAACAATGTATCTCCTGTAAATAGTTTGCCATCAATTAAATAGCACATTCCGCCAGGTGTATGACCTGGAGTTTCAATACATTTTATTTTAATGTTACCAAAGGATAGTTCTTCACCATCCTTTATAAAAGCATCGCCATTTTCAGCCATATTTCCAAAAATAGACTCACCTAGCCTTATTATTTCATAATCTTTTTTATTTATATATACCGGACATTTAAATTCATTACGAATTTCTTTAACACCGCCAGTATGGTCTGCATGGCCATGAGTTAATAATACAAAGTTAACCTTAACACCTAAGCTTTTAATTTTATTTATAATAACCTCTGCATCACCACCTGGATCTATAATTGCGCAATCCTTTGTATCATTATCAACTAGTACATAACAATTTGCATCATAAATTCCTGCTGGAATGATTTTAATTTCCATATTAGCCTCCAAAATTAATTTTTAGTCCTATACACTTCAATTATACCTTTTAATTTTCTAAAATTCTTCATTAAAATATTTAAATGACTTACATCAACAATCTTCATCTTAATTGTAACATAAGCTATATCATCTTTAGCTGATTTTGCACTTATCGTTTGAAGACTTGTATTTGTATTATTTATTATTTCCATAATATCTGTTAATAGATTTTGCCTGTTTTCCGACTTAATCTGAATTTCAGCAATGTAACCTTGATTTTTTCCTGTCCCCCAAGAAACCTCTACTAGTCTTTCTCCTTCTTCTAAAGACAGATTAGTTAAATTTTCACAATCCTTTCTATGAACAGAAATTCCTCTTCCTTTTGTAATAAATCCTATTATATCATCGCCTGGTACAGGATTACAGCACTTAGCAAATCTAACAAATATATCACTTTCACCTTTTACTGTAACACCAGGATTTGAAGTCTTTCTTAATTTTTCCTTTTTGGCATCTTTATCAATTTGAGTTTTAATTTCATTTAAAATCGCTTCATTATCTTCAACTTGACCTTTATTTTTTTCAATGCCTTCCTTAAGTTTTCCAACTATTATAGATGCAACTGCAGAGCCAACGCCTACTGCAACGTACAAATCTTCAATTGAATTCATATTGTATTTTTTTAGTAATTTATCAAAGGCATCGCCTTTAGCAA
>JAJXYA010000242.1 GCA_021780795.1 Bacillota bacterium
TCCCAACCTTGTTAATTAAATTATTAAGAACTATCTCTCCATATTTCTTGCTTATTTTATATATAGGATCAGTGTTTTCATTATCTGCTGGAACTAACATAGATGCTCCTTTAACAGATGAATCATCACTGGAATCCGCATGAATTCTTATAACTAAATCTGCCTTAGCTTTATTTCCGACCTCTGCTCTTGCAATGTTCCCAAGCATTTGTTTATACTCTGTTTTAGTCATTTTTACAGTATAACCTTTTTCTTCTAGCAAACTCTTTAGTCTAACCGCTACCTCCATATTAACCACGTACTCAGGAGTTTTTGTATTAATACCCTGGGCGCCACCTGGTTCTTTTATCTTCATTATATTTGAACCTGGTGCTTGTGGCTCTTTTTCTAGGCTCACAACACTTGCATGTCCTGGATCTATCACAATAACCATTTCAGAACGTTCCTTTGAAACCTTCTTATATTCTGGGGTTTTAACCTGTGGTTTTTCTTTAACTTGAATTTTTACTTCTTCTTTAACTTCCTTCTTTGTTTCATCCTTCTTTTCAGTTTTCACTTCTACAGTTGGCTTTTCTACTGTCTTAACAGTTTCTTCTACGGATGGTTTTACTACATCTTCTTTATTAGTGTTATTTATATCTTTATTTTCCTCATTAATTTTTATGGCTTGTACAGATTTGCCATCTATTTTCACCACATTTGTTGTCTTATACAATGCTCCACCTACAATAGATAAACATACAAAAGTTAATAAAAACTTCTTCATTTTTGGCATTTTACCCCTCCTAATACTTCTCTGTGGTAAATAACAATTATTCATCCTAATGTCTTATTTCTTTATAAACTTATATATGATTATATCAGATTTTTCCCTAAAACATAAAAATATATTTTTTAACATTTAAATCCAATACACGCATAAATTCGCTTTTATTATGTTTTATATATTAAATTCCAAGCACCTCATAGTATTTTAATAATGTAAAAAGCCTAATATAATAATAATTGGTTTTTAAAAAAGAGGAGGGTTTTTCATGGCACGGAATAAGGATATATACGATACTGATGAGCGTGGCAGAATCGAAACTGCTAATAGAATAGAAGAGCTTGAAAATATAGTAGAAAGCCACACTAGAACAGAAAGGCATCTTGAACAACATTCTGATATTTCTTCACCAGAAAATGTTCGCGCGGCAAAAGAAAAACAAGCTGAGAGAGAAGATCATATTGAAATATTAGAAGATAAAATTGTAAACAACGGACGAACAGACAATAATGAGACTGAAGGTCTAGAAAAAAACTATACTTTCGCTAAAGGGTACATGGAACATAACAAAGAACATATGGATCCAGAAGCTCTAGAAAACCTAAAAGAAAAACAGCAAAACCGAAGAGATAAAATGGACGGATTAACTTAAATCATTACTTGCGAGGTTGCAATATTATAATTCCCTCTAACATAGAAAACAGGCAAAGTCCTAAGGATTTTGCCTGTTATATTTTCTTTGTAATATTTTATTCTTTTTCCCCTCTTGTTTAACTTCAACTGTAGCAGCAACCTCTAGTTCTGTTTTAAAAGGATGTTTAGAAATTATTTGCGTATTTTTAATCTTCAAGTACTCTTGATTAACAACAAATCTATCTCCATTTTCTCGTTCTACAAGAAAGGTACGAGGATAATATACATCTCTCTTCTCATCCTTCTCAATGCCCAGGTGTATCCTACGCTCATAGTGAGTATCATATAGTAAAAATTCGCAGGATATCTTAGAGTGACCTGTAATATTACTAAACCTTATAATTTCACACTGTCGCAGTAATTGATAAATGTATGAAAAGCAAAGGATTTTGTCCTTATCTCTAGAAAATTTTCTTTCATCTATACTTCTTAGTTTTTTTATGGTTATCTCCCCATTAAAAATACCCATATATCCATTCTCGCCACTATAAAATTTTTTTAACTTATAGGGCACTATATGTTGAAACCCCATTAAATGGCATAAGTTAACATCTAAAAATTCCAACCTAATTACTTCCTTATTTTCTAGTTCAAACACATATATGTTAGGGCAAATATATATATCATAAAACTCCTGTAGAAGCTTTAAAGAAATTTCAGAGATTTTGGGTAACCTAGTTAAATTTAATAACTCATCTGTAGTTAGCATAGGCCCTCCATAAAAAATGTCATATTTAATCATAAGAATTTTATAATTTCTCATGATAGTATTAAAGTCTTAACTAATAAAAGTTAAGACTTATAAAAACATATATTATAATAACGTGAACAGCATATTAGTATTTTATGCCCTAATCGGCTAAGCTCCTAGCATATTTATTGTCTCCTAGGCGAGAGTGCGGGGCTGTTCGCTTATTCCCTCACAAGACCTTAATATTTTTAAGGTCTATATATAAATTATACTCCTAATAAACAAAGAATACAACAAAATTCTAAATATAACTCAGAGCTAATTATTCTATATATGGAAACTATTTATATCCTTTGATATTACTTTATCCAGTTCTTCATCTATAAGGTTAAGCACATATTCTCTATCTTTTTCATTATTTTCAAAATCTAATCCATCCACATTTATCTTTAAAATTGGGGATATACTATATTGTTCAAAATAAGTTCTATAATTAGAATTTAGCTTTTCCCAATACTCACGTTCCACAACTTTCTCATAATCTCTACCTCTTTTATTTATCTTAGCCATAGCTGCCTCTACAGAAGTTTCTAAATATACAAGTAATTTTGGTGCTTTGCAGTGCTCAATCATATTTTCAAATAACTCAGCATATAAATCAAACTCTTCCTTACACATCTCCCCTGCATCATGTAACATTTTTGCAAAAATTACATCTCCATAAATACTTCTGTCCATCACTGCATTTTTTTCCCTAGAAGCTTCCTTTATATGTTTAAACCTTTTGTTAAGAAAAAATATTTGCAAAGAAAAACTATATCTCTCTCTATCATAATAAAATTTTTCTAATATAGGGTTGTCTACTACTGGTTCTTCAAAACGCATGTACCCCTTTTCTGCTAATATATTCATAAGGGTACTCTTCCCTACTCCAACTACTCCATCGATAACTATCATGTCCCAGTATCCTCCTCTGTTTATCTTACTTAACGTCTGCTCGTAAAAACCCATAATCATATACTCCTCGTCTATACTTTTTAGGTAAAAAACTATACATATTATAAAGAATTTTATGCTAGAAATAGAATACCATAAATGTAGGTGAATTTCATATAATATTATGCGATTCTAGTATTTTTTCTTTTTGAATAAGCCAAAATTACACCTAAAGCAAGAGATAAAAATGCAGCCATAAGAACTCTATACTCACCTGGTAATAAGAAAGTTATTGTATGAGCTGGTATCCAGAAAATTGGAATAGTTTTAAAAATAACAAAACTCATAAAACCATACCAATCTATTTTATCCGTTACTGCCTTAAGCTTAACCTTTTTAATTTTACTAAATTGTCCTTCTCCTAAATCTATAAAAGTATCCGTAAGTCTATGTAAAGTCATGAAGGTTGGCCCAAAAATCAAATTCATAAAAGCACTTGTGAAAAATGCAAATAATAATTTAGCTGAAAAAGTGTCTGGTATACCACTAGGTAACAAACCCTTCTTCATTGATCCTGTTACTCCATTTGCAAATAAATCAAAGGCTATAACAAACCCCATACCTAAAAAGCCCCAAACTATAAATTTATAAACAATTCCTACAGGTTTTTTATAATCTCCAGTGACAATTCTAAGTGCTAATATTTCCCCCATAGTAGCTAGAATGGAAACCTTTACAAAACCAAGCATATAAGGATGTGCTTTATTAGCTGCAGTATATATTTCATTAGTTGCTGGATATGCCAATAAAAAAACAATTACGAGTAATGTTCCACTCCATATTAAATCCTTTTTTTTCACTTTAATTCCCCCTTTGTATTCTTCTGTAATAAATAGCAATTACTTATTATCTACTCGCCTATTATATCAGAATCCCAAAGCTGTTTACAGATTTTTTTGACATACTTGGGTATAAATACATCATGAGCATAAATACTTTAAGTTCATAAATGTATTAGGCTTTTAAAAGCATTGGGAGAAATACGCTAAAAAAAATAAAAAGTTAGTAAAATTCACTCTTACTAACTTTTCTATATTTATTTAAGAGAAGGAATGGGGTACCAGTATTAATCTTATCTTTTACTTGGGGGATAAAGAGGATTAATACTGGATGTACTAAAAGTTTCTATGGCCTTAGTATATACCCATTTAAATTACTTGTCAACAATTATTATTAATTAATATTTGTTATACCACAAAACCCTCTTCACCATTTAAAATGAACTTATTAATAATATGTGCTACTCCATCTTGCTCATTAGTTTTAGTGATAAAATTTGCAACTTTTTTAACTTCTGGGAATGCATTGCCCATAGCAACTCCTAGCCCAGCATATTTAATCATATGAATATCATTACCTGCATCGCCTATGCATATAACTTCTTCTTGCTTAATATTTAGCTTTTCTGCAAGGGCTGCTACCCCCGCACCTTTATTAACTGATTTATGAAGAAA
>JAJXYA010000028.1 GCA_021780795.1 Bacillota bacterium
AGAAAGCGACTGGTATACTGACTGTTTCGAAGATGCTTTATCGAGTTATAATGGTTCCACTGAAAAAATAGAAAGCAAAAGTGATGTTTTAAACATTCCTTATATATCAAAATCTTTCGATTTAAATATTTCTGAAAGATATGACCGTATGAAAGCAGTAGAATATGCAGATAAATATTGCGGAGCAAATATTGAAGGAAGTATATACAATTATAATCATATATATAGGGATTTTACGGGAATCGGCGGAGACTGCACAAATTTTGCCTCACAAGTTTTAGGGGATAAAGATGGAGGCATGCTTAAAACCGATGGCACTTGGTATTGTAATTATTCAAAATATGGCAATAGCCAAGGTAGCAGTGCCTGGGTAAATGCCGATGGTTTTAAAAATTATTTAATTTATAGTGGAAAAGGTATGCTACTAAAAAAAGGAACCTTTTTGCAGCTTGCTGTACCACAAAACAATGAAATTAATGAAAGCATAGTACAAAAATTAAACTTAGGCGATTTAGTGTGTTATGCAAAAAAAAGTGATATGAATCACTTTGCTATAATTACTGCCTGGGACTCACATGGCTATCCTCTTGTAAATTCTCATACTACTGATAGATATCATGTACCATGGGATCTTGGTTGGGGTGATAAAGACATTACCTTTTATTTAATTCACATAAGATAATTCCAAAAATACAAAAAGGAAGATGACTCAAATGTTTATAAAAAAGATAGGCTTAATTTCTTTAATATTTATTTTATTTTGCAGTTTCAATATAAATTGTTATGCTGATATGGTACCACAAAGCAAAAAAGTTTTATATCTTACTTTTGATGACGGTCCTAGCATAATTATAGATGAAATATTAACTGCATTAAAACAATGTGATGTAAAAGCAACCTTTTTCGTTGTGGGTAAAGAAATTATAGGTAGGGAACCCACATTAAAAAGAATTTATGACGAAGGCCATTCAATTGGATTACACACATACTCTCATAACTTTAAAAAGATATACAAAGACAATTCTACATTTATTGATGAGATGCTAAATACCAAAGCATTAGTTGAAAGAGTTACTGGTGCTTCAACCAATATAATAAGATTTCCAGGTGGCACTTCTGGCCATCTTACTGAAGGAATGCTAAATTTATTACATGAAAATAATTTTAAAATTTATGATTGGAATGTAAGCTTAGAGGACGGAGTAAACCCAAGTTTGTCAGAAGAACAATTATTTAAAAATGCCTCCAAATGTAAAAGCTGTGAAAAGAGCATAATCCTTTTAATGCATTGTAATTCAAACAATTTGAATACTGCCAAGGCTATTCCAAGCATAGTCAAATTTTATAGAGATAAAGGTTATGATATACTGCCAATTACAGATAGTACCCCTGAATACTTTTATCGGATAAACAAGCAGGGTACCTGACCCCTTGGGGTCAGGTACCAAAAAATATAAAATAGCCGCTGAAATTTATCAGCAGCTAATTGATAACATATAATTATCTCTTGAAACCTCTGTTGTTTTGAGCCTTTCTTGCTTTTCTGCAATCAGGACATCTTACTGGTTCATTTTCAAAACCTTTTTCTTTGTAAAAAGCTTGCTCACCTTCTGTGAATATGAAATCTTTGCCGCAGTCTTTACATACTATTGTTTTATCTGCCATTTAAACATACCTCCTTTTTTAGAATTAGGGATCTAACAACTCACAAATTACACTTCCTGAAAAAGGAGAATGTCCGTTTGATGATATTAAATCTCTTGCCATATATATAATATATCATAATTGAATTAGTAAAACAAGTAAATTTATTTTATATTTTGTTAGTAATCACTAAAAAATTACACTTTGACATCAATTTTCTTGTATATAATTAAAATTTTCCTATAAAATTTGTTCAATAATCCCTCCTCCAATTAAAAGCTTACCTTTATAAAATACAACAGATTGACCCTTTGTAATTGCTCTTACTTTTTCTTTGAAAACCACTTTGACCTTTCCATTTCCTAATGGATATATTATTGCATCCGTAGCTTTTGCAGAATATCTTATTTTAGCTTTAACTTCAAGTTCTTCACTTAAATCATCAAAAGGAATAAAATTCAAATCACTAGCGATAAGTTCAGTTTTAAAAATATCTTCTTCAGTTCCAAGTATAATCTCGTTTTTCATAACATTTATATCTTTTACAAATACAGGCTTACCTAATGCAATTCCTAAACCTTTTCTTTGTCCTATAGTATAGTACACTATTCCTTTATGTTTACCTAATACCTTGCCATTGCTATCTACAAAATTGCCTTCCTTTACAGACTTAGGTACCTCTCTCTTAATATATGCACCGTGATCATTATCTGGGATAAAGCATATTTCTTCACTGTCTTTTTTATTGTGTACATTCAATCCTATTTCTTTTGCTATTTGTCTAATTCTATCTTTACTATACTCACCACATGGCATCAAAGTATGTTCTAATTGATATTGAGTCATATTATACAAAACATAAGTTTGATCCTTTTTATCATCTTCAGATCTTTCAAGAAGAAATCGCCCATCCTTATCATAGATTTTAGCATAATGACCAGTAGCAATATAATCTGCATCCAGTTCTCTTGCTTTCTTTAAAAACTCATCAAATTTTATATATTTATTGCAAGCTATACATGGATTAGGAGTTCTACCATTTAAATATTCATCTATAAAAGGTTCTATAACTTTACTTTTAAAAACTTCTTTAAAATTCATAACATAAAATGGAATTTCTAATTTATGTGCTACTCTTCTTGCATCTTCTACAGAAGACAAAGAACAGCAACCTCCTTCTATTTCTTCGAATTGGCTATCTTCCGGCCAAACTTGCATTGTTACTCCAATAACTTCATAGCCTTGCTCCTTTAATAAATATGCTGTAACAGAGCTATCTACTCCACCACTCATACCTACTACTACTCTTTTAAGCATACCATCACCTCTTTTATTTGTTTCTAATCTTATTTACTACTTCATTTATAACATCTATTGTAAAATCCACTTCTTCTTCAGTTGTTTCAAATCCCATACTTATTCTAATTGAGCTCTTTGCAGAAAGTTTATCTAAACCTAATGCTAAAAGCACATGAGACGGTTCCATAGCACCAGCTGAGCACGCACTTCCCACAGATATGCAAATTCCTTTTAAATCTAAATGCATTAAAATTATTTCAGCATCTATCCCTTGAAAGGTTATATTAACATTTCCCGGTAGTCTTTTACTCATAGATGGATCTGGACCATTTAGCCAAGTATTTGGTATAGTTAATAATCCATCTATAAGTTTCTTTCTATAGCTTTCAAGTTTTTGTTCCTCTTCTTTCATATTTAATTTGCTTAGCTCAATTGCCTTGCCAAGTCCCACGATTGCAGGCGTATTTTCTGTGCCAGCTCTTTTTGATCTTTCTTGAGAGCCTCCATGCATAAAGCTTTCAATTTTAACACCTTTTCTTATATACAAAGCACCACTGCCCTTAGGCCCATGGAATTTATGAGCTGATATAGATAATAAATCAATATATTGCTCTTCTACATCAATATTTAGATGACCTGCTGCTTGAACTCCATCTGAATGAAATATAATGTCCTTATCTTTTAAAATTTTACCAATTTCCTTTATAGGCTGAATCGAGCCTATTTCATTGTTAGCATACATAATTGAAACTAAAATCGTATCAGCTTTAATAGAAGCTTTAAATTTATCTATATCTACTATACCATATTTGTCAACAGGTAAATAAGTAACCTCAAATCCAACTGTTTTAAGGTATTTACAAGTTTTCAAAACTGCTGGATGTTCAATCTGAGTAGTAATTATATGTTTCCCCTTCTTTTTGTTAGCAAAAGCAGCTCCTTTTATAGCCCAATTATCACTTTCCGTACCGCCGCTAGTAAAAAACACTTCACTTTTTTTACAATTAATTGCATCGGCAACTCTTTCTCTCGCTAAATCTATTGCCATTTTTGATTCTTCAGAAAAGGAATATACTGAAGACCCATTTCCATAGTATTTCATTATATATGGCTCCATTTCTGTATAAACCTCTTTAAATAAAGGTGTTGTTGCTCCATAATCTAAATAAATGATTTTTTTATTCATTTAATTATCTCCTTCATTAAAAAATTTAACGGCACAAATTTTTTTGTGCCGTACAACTAAAAATTATTATTCAAAAACTGACATAGAAAAATATCTTTGTCCAGTATCAGGTAATATTACAACTATATTTTTCCCTTTAAATTCTTTTCTTTTTGCAACTTCGATTGCTGCATATACCGCTGCACCAGCAGTAATTCCAACTAGCAAACCTTCTTTTTTACCAAGTTCTCTAGTTAATTCATAAGCTTCATCGGTTTTAACCGTAATTATCTCATCTACTAATGTTAAATCCATCGTATCTGGGACAAAACCTGCACCTATACCTTGAAGTTTATGTGGACCAGGCTTTCCGCCAGATAAAACCGGTGAATCAAAAGGCTCCACTGCAATTATTTTTACTTCTGGATTACGTTTCTTTA
This sequence comes from Bacillota bacterium, assembly GCA_021780795.1. The sequence continues at coordinate 4,549 of JAJXYA010000028.1, forward strand.
AAACCTTTGCTACCCCAGAAATAGTACCTCCACTTCCAACTCCTGA